>JAFGQJ010000086.1 GCA_016935715.1 Spirochaetales bacterium | reverse complement strand
TCGGGATCCGGCAAGACCACGATCCTCAATATGATCGGCTGCATCGACAAGCCCACCGAGGGGACCGTGGAGATCAGCGGGCGCTGCACGGCGGAGATGAAGGACAGGGAGCTCACCTCCCTGCGCCACGAGTTTCTCGGCTTCATCTTCCAATCCTTCAACCTGATTCCGGTTCTCAGTGTGTACGAGAACATCGAGTTTCCCCTGCTGCTCGGCCGGGATCGGATGGATAAACAGGAAAAGCGCCAATGGATCGATTATCTGATCGACGAAGTCGGTCTGAACCAGCAGCGCATCCAGCGTCCCAACGAGCTGTCCGGGGGTCAGCGGCAGCGGGTGGCCATTGCCCGCGCTCTGGCTACCAAACCGGAGATCGTCCTGGCGGACGAGCCCACGGCAAACCTGGATTCCAAGACAGGGGAGGGAATCATCGAGCTGATGAAAAAGCTCAACCGGGAGCAGTCCACGACCTTCATCTTCTCCACCCACGATCCGGCTATCGTCTCCATAGCGGATCACGTGATTCACCTGCACGACGGCCTGGTGGTGCAGGAGCAGAGGAGACGGCGCGATGCCGGTGCTCGTTAAGATCGCGATCCGCAACCTGCGGGAACACAAATCCAAGACCCTGATCGTCGGCATCATCATCGCCGTCGGCATCACCGTGATGCTTCTGGGAAACTCCCTCATGGAAACCTCGGCCCGTGGCCTGCAGCGCTCGTTCATCGACAACTACACGGGCCACGTGATGATCAGCGCCAAGGCCGAAGGAACGATCTCCATCTTCGGAGTTCAGGGACCCCAGACCGGAAACGAGCAAATCCCCCGGATCCCCGACTACCAGCGGGTGTACCGGTACGCGAGCTCCCTGCCGGAGGTCCGGCGGGCGGTGTCCCAGGTCAGCGGATACGGCGTGTTCAGCTTCGAGGAAAAGGGGAACCAGTTCGCAATACTGTTCGGGATCGAGCCGGACAGTTACGCCTCGATGTTCCCCGAAAGCATCACCATCACCGCAGGGCGCTACCTCCGGGCCGGGGAGGAGGGAATCCTGGTCAGCGAGTCCAAGATCCGGGAGATCGAGGAGGATATCGGCGCCGTTCTGGCTCCCGGGGACCCGGTGCTGGTCAGCGGGTTCGGACCGACGGGATTCCGCATTCGCGAGATTCCCATAAGGGGCATCTTTCGCTTCGAGCAGAACGTGGAAGGCCTGAGCCAGATCAGCTTCATCGACGTGCAGTCCCTTCGCGCCCTGCTCGGCATGGTGGTGGCTTCGGCCGGCCGGATGGATCTCTCTCCCGAGGAGAGCCAGTTCCTGGAGGTCGAGGACCCGGAGCAGGACCTGTTCGAAGACTCCCTGGTGGTCGGCTCCGAGTCGCAGGGCGGGCAGCTCTCCGAAGAGGCCCTCCTCGACATTCTGGGGGAGCGCAGTGCGGAAAGCTATGCCGCCAGCATCGACAGCGGGGCCTGGCATTTCATCCTGCTGAAACTGGAGGATGAACGGCAGGTGCAGCCGGTCATCGGAAAATTGAACGGCTGGTTCGCCGCCCAGGGCATCGAAGCTCAGGCTGCCGACTGGAAGACCGCATCCGGTGGCTTCGCGTCCCTGGCCGATACCCTGAAGACCGTGTTCAACGTCCTGATCCTGATCATCGCCGTGGTGGCGATCATCATCATCATGAATACTCTGGTGATTTCCGTGATCGAGCGCACCGGTGAGATCGGCACGATGCGCGCCCTGGGAGCGCAGAAGCGCACCGTCCGCCGCATGTTCGTGTTCGAAACCTTGAGCATCTCCCTGGTCTTCGGGCTGATCGGCGTGGGCTTCGGTGCGCTTTTGATCGGCATCCTCAACCTGACCGGCCTCCCCGCACCCAATCCCTTCTTCGAGATCCTCTTCGGCGGAAAGGTCCTGCATCCGGCATTGCCCCTGTCGTCCCTCCTGTACGCCCTGGGGATCATCGTAGCCATCGGGATCGTGGCCAGTCTCTATCCGGTGGCCGTGGCCTTGAGGATCCAGCCGGTCGCGGCCATCCAGGCCGAATAGGGGGTTCGGGAATGAACAGCCTAACGACCAGCTTTCGCATCGCCTTTCGCAATCTCAGCCGCCAGAAGAAGAGGAGCTTCCTCCTGGGCGGCGCCATCGCCTTCGGGATCCTGATCATCACGCTGGTGAACTCCTTCACCGCCGGTCTGGTGGAAAACGTCCAGGATAACTTCAGCCACCTGTTCGCCGGCCACGTCTTTCTCTACGGCTACGAGAAGAGTCCCTCCGGGCGTCTGATCACGCTGATCCGGGAGGACGACGTTTTGATCGAGACGATCGAGTCCCTGGAGAATCTTCCCATCCAGTACATTTCCCGCCGCTCCAGCCTGGAGGGCACCCTGATCTTCGAGGGGGAGACGATCCGCCAGGAGGTGGCGGGGGTGAACTGGCAGGAGGAGAGCTACCTCAGCGAAAGGCTGATCCTGAGAGACGGCTCCATGGACCGGGTGTTGGCCGACCCCCGCGCCCTCATCCTGAACGAAAAAATGGCGGAT
>JAFGQJ010000085.1 GCA_016935715.1 Spirochaetales bacterium | reverse complement strand
GCTTGATTTCCCGCCTCATTCGTGAGTAAATTGTTGAAAACGAACGGATACGGGATACAACCATGTCAGAAATCAAGTCAGCCCTGGAAATCGCCCTGGAGCGCACTCAGGACGTGGAGGCCAACAAGGAGGCGCTGGAGGCGAACACCTTCATCACCGAGGGCAAGAAGGCGGTCTCCAGGTTCCTGTCGGAAGAGGACGTCGATCTGAAGAAGCTGCTGCAGAGCTTCGACAAGAAGCATCTCGGCCACGTCAAGGAGGGGGCCCTGCAGGCGCTGCTGGCCAATCTCAAGCTCCCGGCGGATGAGATGTCCCTGCTGCAGAGCAGGAAGGCGGGGCAGGGATTCCACGCCCTGGTAGCCGACACCAAACATCTGGGCAAGCTTCTCAACCAGATGGAGCAGTTCCTGGGGGATTATCTGCAGGAGCGCAAACGCGTCGTGGAGGCGGTGGAGCAGAGATTCGAGCCGATCCTGCAGCAGAAAGAGCGGGCCATGAGCCAGCAGGTGGGGGCACGGGTCAAGATCGATCCGGCCATGGATCCGGATTTCCAGAAGATGCTGCGGGAAAACATGACGATCCTGGAGGACCGCTACAACCAGGTTCTCGCCCGGGTCAGGCAGGAGCTGCGCCGCCTCAGCGGATGATCGTTTCCCTCTCTTTCGGTCACTCTCCCGGTTCGTAGGGGATGCCGTCCGCCGCCGGCGGTTTGGCCCTGCCTATCATTCCAACCAGCACGAGGATCGCCAGAACGTAGGGCAGCATCTGCACGAACTGGCTGGGGATCGGGATCCTGGTCTCGAACATGATGCGGAAGGTGTCGGCGTAGCCGAACAGCAGCGCGGCCAGCACCGCTCCCACCGGATGCCAGCGCCCGAAGATCATGGCAGCCAGGGCGATGTAGCCTCTGCCCCCCGTCATGCCGTTGATCCACTTGGCCGGATAGAGGACCGCCGCCGCCAGACCGCACATCACCCCGGACAGGATCACCCCGGCGTAGCGCATCAGGTACACGTTTATCCCCAGGGTGTCCGCCGCTTCCGGGTTCTCCCCGACCGCCCGCAGGCGCAGGCCGAAACGGGTCTTGTACAGCACGAACCAGCAGATCGCCGTGATCGGGATCAGGGCGAAGGCGAAGGAATTGATGCCGAGCACCGTCGGAAACAGGTAGGGATTCAGCTGCGACTGGGTCTCCTGGCCGAAGACGTTCTGGGAGAGAAAACGGCCGATGCCGACGGCCATGATGTTGATGGCCACCCCGCTGACGATCTGGTTGACCTTGTACGTTATCGTGGCCACCGCATGGATCAGGCTCATGATGATGCCGCTGAGGATGGCCACCAGCAGTCCCATCCAGAAGCTCTGGAAGGCGATGGAGCCCCAGACGATGGTGAAGGCGGTGACCGCCATGAAGCCCTCCAGGGCGATGTTGATCACCCCGCTGCGTTCGCAGAACACCGCCCCGAGGGCCGCAAAGGCGATCGGGCCGGATATCTCCAGCCCCTTGAACAGGAAGTCCACGAGGATCGAAAGGTCCATTTCAGGCAGCCTCCTTCTTGCGCAGCGCCCGGACGTAGCGGGTCACGATCTCGTTGATGACCACGATGAAGACGATCATCAGCCCGGTTATGATGTAGATGATCGAATTCGGTACGGAGGTGTAGAGCTGCAGCCCGTATCCCGCCTGTTTGAGAAAGGCGAACAGGATGGCCGAGAAGATCACACCGATGGGAGAGTTTCGCCCGATCAAGGCGATGGCGATGCCGTCGAAACCGAGACCGGAGGCGATCTCGAAGGTGTAGTGTCCCCGGATGGCGAAGATCTCCTGCATGCCGATGAGGCCCGCGATGGCTCCGCTGATCAGAAATACCCCGAGCTGCACGCTCTTCACCCGGATGCCCGCATAGCGGGAGACGTCGATCGAGGTCCCCACCGCGCGGATCTCGAAGCCGAAGCGCAGCCGGAACAGGAGGATGTAGACCAGCACCCCCATGATGATGGCCACGATCAGCGAGTAGTCCAGGTACACGTGATCGGGCACGTTCAGCCCGATTGCCTGGAACCAGTGGTTCAGTTTTCCGAACAGTGCCGTGGCCAGGATTTTCCGGGTCTGAGGCTCCAGGCTCTGTTCGCCCCGCCCCGACAAGGGGCCGTTGACCAGGTAGTTCACCAGGGCCAGGGCGATGTTGTTGAACATGATCGTGGAGATGACCTCGTGGATACCCTTGGTGATCTTCAGCACCGCCGGGATGAGGGCCCACAGGGCGCCTCCGGCCATTGCGGCCAGCACCACGACGGGCAGGTGGATCACCTTGGGCAGGGGCAGGTAGATCCCCGCCAGGGCCCCGACCAGGCCGCCGATGAAGTACTGCCCCTCCGCGCCGATGTTGAACACCCCGGCTCGGAAGGCGATGGCCACGGCCAGCCCCGAGATGAACAGGGGAATGGCGACGGAGAACACGCTGGCCAGCCGGGAGGCGTTGGAAACCGTGAACTTGAGGATCGCCCGGATGGCGTTTCCCGGGGTTTCCCCCACGATCCCGGCGATGATGAGCAGAACCACGATCGAGGCGAGAAAGCCCAGCACCGGAGCCAGCAGCTCCATGAGCCGGTATCTGTCGAATTTGATCTTAGGCATCTTGTTCGCCTCCGGTCATGTACAGGCCGATCTTCTCCCGGGTGGCTTCCTCGCTGGCGAGCTCCTCGATGATGCGGCCCTTGAACATCACACCGATGCGGTCCGCCAGGGACAGGATTTCGTCCAGGTCGGCGGAGACCAGGAGCACCGCCTTGCCGTTGCTCCTGGCCTCCAGGAGCTGGGAGTAGATGAACTCCTGGGCGCCGATGTCCACGCCCCGGGTGGGCTGGGAGGCCACCAGCAGGATCGGCTCGAAGCTCATCTCCCGCGCTACGATGGCTTTCTGCTGGTTTCCCCCCGACAGGGCGTTGGCCGGGGTGGTTTCCGAAGGGGTTCGGATGTCGAAGGCTTCGATCGTCTTCCTGGCGGACTCCCGGATCCGCAGCGAATCGATCCACTGGCTTCCTTTTACGAAGGGCGGGCGGTGATGGCGGCCCAGGGTGAGGTTGTCCGCCAGGCTGAAGGGAAGCAGCAGCCCGAAGCGCTGGCGGTCCTCGGGGATGTGGCCGATGCCGGCGTCCCTGCGGCTGCGCACATCCCAGGACAGGATGCTCTGTCCCTGCAGGAGAACATCGCCCTGATCCAGCTTCACCGGTTCGGTGACGGCCTGTACCAGCTCGCTCTGCCCGTTGCCCTCCACCCCGGCGATGCCGTAGATCTCCCCGGCCTTCACCGAGAGGCTGACCCCGTCCAGCACGCTGTGGCCCCGCTCCCCGGTCTGGCGCAGGTCGCGGACCTCGAGAATTTTGGCTCCCGTTTCGACCTCCTGCTTCTTCACCTCCAGCAGCACCGGTTTCCCTACCATCAGCTCGGCGATCCTGGCCTTGGTGGCCCCGCTGCGCGGCAGGGTTTCGATCACCTTGCCCCGGCGGATCACGGTGATCCGGTCGGCGATGGACAGGACTTCGTCGAGCTTGTGGCTGATGAAGATGATGCCCTTCCGCTGCTCCTTCATCATGCGGAAGGTCTTGAACAGCTCCTCGACCTCCTGGGGCGTGAGCACCGCCGTGGGTTCGTCGAACACCAGGATCTCCGCCCCCCGGTAGAGGATCTTGAGGATCTCCACGCGCTGCTGAAGCCCCACCGGCAGCTCAGCCACCGCGATGGCAAGGTCAACGGGCAGGCCGTTACGCTTCATGATCTGCTCGACCTTTTCCGCCGGCTCGTCCATGCGCAGCAGCCCGGCGCAGTGGGTCTCTTCGCCGAGCACGATGTTCTGCAGCACGGAGAAGGGGGCAACGAGCATGAAGTGCTGGTGGACCATGCCGATGCCCTGGGCGATCGCATTGCGGGGATTGCGGATGACCGCGGCCTCGCCCCGAAGGTAGATCGTACCCGAATCGGGCTTCTGCAGCCCGTAGAGGATCTTCATCAAGGTGGTCTTGCCGGCGCCGTTTTCACCGACCAGGGCATGGATCTCCCCGGCCTGCAGGTCGAAGCTGATCCCGTCGTTGGCGCGCACGCCGGGGAAAACCTTGGTGATCTCCTGCATGGCGAGCAGAGTGTTGGACATCTCTAAGCTCCTGTGTCCGAGTTAGGGAAAAAAAGCGGGACGGTCCGAAAGATCGGTCCGTCCCGCCGGGCTTACCCTTTCACGCTAGAAGGTTGCCTCGGCCCACTCCCTGACCTTGGCGTCGTCATCGGGCACGGTGATCTCACCGTTGATGATCCGTTCCTTGATCTGATCGACCTGGGCCATGACCGGCTCCAGCTTGTCGCGGTTGTACTCGTTGACGGCGTACCCCACTCCGTCGTCATCCAGGCCGAACTCGTGGTAGCCGCCGGTGACCTTGCCCGTCTCGATCAGCTCCTCGGCGGTGAGGTACACCGCGTTGTCCACGCGCTTGAGCATGGAGGTCAGGATATACTCCGCCATGGCCTGCTCCTCCGGGTTGTCGCTGGTCGCGTAGATCATCCCCTGGTCGGAGTCCACGCCGATGGCCCACTTCTTCATGTCCTTGGCCGCCTTGAACAGGCCCGCCCCGGATCCGCCCGCCGCATGGTAGATGATCGAAGCGCCCTGGTTGAAGAAGTTCACCGCGATGCTCTCGGCGGTCTTGGGATCGTTGAACGCTCCGGGGTCCTTCCCGCAGTACTGGCCCAGCAGGGCGCTGGGACTGCGCAGCGCTTCCTTCACGTACATGGCCCCGGCGTAGTACCCCCCGTGGAACTTGTGGATCAGGGGGATGTCCATGCCTCCGATGAAGCCGACCTTGCCCGAGTCATCCATCAGCCCGGCGATGGCGCCGACCAGAAAGGAGCCCTCGTGCTCCGCGAAGCTCAGACAGGTGATGTTGCTTTCCGCACTCAGATCAGGGATGAAGCCGTCGATGATTCCGAAATGCTGATCCGGAAAATCCGCGGCCACCTTGGTGATGGCGTCGGTGAACAGGAATCCCACCCCGATCATCAGGTCGTAACCATCTTCCGCCTGCGCCCGCAGCAGCTGTTCCCGGTCCTGGCCGCCGGCCTGGGGCTCCAGGTACTTGAGCTCGATCTCCCCGCCGAAATTTACCTGGTCCGGATCGTCCTTGATGTAGCCGCTGTACTGCTCGGCGACCATCTTCATGCCGTTGTAGGCGGAGTCGTTGAAAGACTGATCCCCCCGTCCTCCCACGTCGAAGACGATGCCGACCTTGTACTTCGGACCCTCCGGCGCCGCTTCGGCCGCCTCTTTTTTCTTGCAGCCCATAACGGCCGCCGCCATCAAAATGACGAGCAGCAGCAGTAACGTTTTTTTCATGGATTTCCACCTCCTCCATGTGCGAGTTGATTTCCTCTAACTGTAAACCGAAGGAAGTGGGCCGTCAATATTTATTTGCCGGGTCGGGTCTGTGCGGTGGGCGAGGGATCAGGGAGAGGCGAGCATTTCCAGGAACTCCGCCTCCCCGACGACGCGCACCCCCAGCTCCCGGGCCTTCTCCAGTTTGCTTCCCGCTGCGCTCCCGGCCAGCAGGTGAGTGGTCCGGGAGGTGATCCCGGAGGTTACCCTGCCGCCCCGCCGCTTGATCTCCTCCATGGCCAGGTCGCGGGGCTTGAAGCTCTCGAAGCTCCCGGTGACGCACCACGTTTGGCCTTCGAAGGTTTGGGGCAGGCTCCGCTGCTTCGCCGCTGCCTCTTCGCTGAAGCGCAGGCCGGCCGCCCGCAGCGCCGCGATACGGCTCCGCATCTCAGGCCTGTCGAGCTCCTCTATCAGTATCCGGGCAATCCTGTCCCCGATGCCGTGTATGCGGGTGAACGCCTCGGGCTCCCGCCGTTCGGCCGCGGCCAGCAGGGAGTCGATGTCGGGATACCCCCCTTCGACCAGGAGCTCCACCACCTTCTGTCCGACCTCGGGGATGCCCAGGGATACCAGAACATTGCGGTAGCCGCGTTTTTTACTCTTCCGCAATCCTTCCCGTATCAGCCGCACCTTCTTTTCCTTGAACCCGGGAAGCTCGAGCAGGGCCTGGGGATCGAAGGTGTAGAGGTCCTGTACGTCCCGCACCAGCCCGTGCCGGACGAGCAGATCGAGGGTTTCCGGTCCCAGACCGTCTATGTCCATCTGGTTTCTGCCGGCGAAGAAGCGCAGCCGGCCGCGGATCTGATCGGGACAGCCGGGGTTCGGACAGAACTGGTGGGCTCCCTCCCGGGTCAACCGGGTTCCGCAGGAGGGGCAGGTTTCAGGCATCTTCCAGGTGGTGTTGCCCTGTTCGTTCTTCTCCACCACCCGTTCCACCGCCGGGATCACGTCCCCCCTCTTGGAAACGCTGACACGATCGCCCACGGCCAGCTCGAGAAGGTCCACGTAGTCCTGGTTGTGCAGGGTGGCATTGGAGATGGTGGAGCCGGAGAGCTTCACCGCCTTGATCCGCGCCACCGGGGTGATCCGGCCGGTTCTGCCGACCTGGACCTCAATGTTTTCCACCACCGACTCGGCTTCAGGCGCTTCGAATTTGAAGGCGATCGCCCAGCGGGGATGGTGACCGGTGAATCCCAGGGACTGCCGGGCTTCCAGCTCGTTCACCTTCACCACCAGCCCGTCGATCTCGTAATCCCGCTCGGCCCTGCGCCGGCGGGCCAGCTGCAGATACGCCGGGATCTCGGCGGGGGCGCCGACGGTCCAGGAGGGGTGCCGATCCCTGATGTGCCCCGCATCCTGCCGCTGCGTGAAAACGGCCGTGTCCGGATTGAGCTTGAAACCCAGCTCCTCCAGCCGCTCCAAAACCTCGACGTGCGTCGCGGGAGGGGAGGGGAAATACCCCTCGTAGACAAGGATATCGAGGGGCACGGCGGCGACATCCGCGCTCTTCACGCGGCGCAGCGTGCCGGCGGCCAGGTTGCGGGGATTGGCGTAGGGGGTCTCCTGGCGGGAGTTGATGCGGTCGAACAGGCTCAGGGGAAGAAAGATCTCCCCCCGCACCGCCAGGGTCTCGGCGCGGGCCAGGCGCAGCGGAACGGTCCGGATAGTTTCGACATTCGGGGTCACGTCGTTTCCCACCAGGCCGTTGCCGCGGGTGACGGCCCGGGCCAGCAAACCCTCCTCGTAGTACAGAACGATCGACGCTCCGTCTATCTTCTCCTCCACCACGAAGGAGAGGGACCGGTCCGCGTTCCTGCTGGTCTTGGTGACCCAGGAGTCGAGATCCTGCGCGCTGTAGGCCTTGTCGAGGCTGAGGACCGGAATGGTGTGGGCGACCTCCGGAAGCTCGTGGGTCAGGTCCGAGCCCACCCTCCGGGTCGGCGAGTCTGCGCGGCGCAGCCGGGGAAACTCCGCCTCCAGCCTCCGCAGCCGATCGAACAGGCGGTCGTACTCCCTGTCGGAGACTGTGGGCCGGCTGAGGACGTAGTACTCGTGCTGGTAACGGTTGAGCTTGCTGCAGAGCTCGTCGATTTCCTGTTTCGCCTGTTCGTACCCGGGACTACTCGACGTATTGGATGAAGGCATCTTTGAACCCGCGGGAGCGGAACTGATACAGGAGGGTGCCGCTCTCATCCACGTTCAGCGGTCCGACCAGCACCTTGTAGAAGTATCTGCCTCCCGAGCTGGCCGGCAGGATCGTCACCGAGTAGTTCGGCGTGAGATCCCCGGCAAGCCTTTCGGCCAGACCGCGGGTGGAGTACGCGCCGAGCTGTACGAAATAGCTTTTGGAAGGCAGCGGCTGCCCGGAAACCGCGACCTGCGGCTGCGCTTCGGCGGGCGCTGCAACTGCCGGGGCTTCTTCCACCGGCTCCGGCCGCTCCTGCGCTTCAGGGAGCGCTGCGGCCGCCGGGGCCTGTTCGGCCGCGACTTCGGTGGGCGGCTCCTCGGGAGTCACGGTCAGGGGGCTCTCCTCGGCGGGTACCGGCAGGCGTGTTCCCTCGGGGCTGGGCTCCTCCGCTTCCTCCGCCTCCGGCCCCGGCAGCGCGACTTCCAGGGGCTGATCCGACACTTCGGGTTCGGGCATGGTCACCCGGGGGGGCTGTTCCTGCGCTTCGGCGGCGGTCTCGGCTTCCTCCACCGCCTTCGGCTCTTCGGCCGGCTCACCGGCCTCCGCCACCTCCTGCAGCGGTTCCTCGATCTCCGGCTCCCGGGGCGGCTCTTCCGCTTCCGCCGCCTCCGGCTCTTCGGCCGGCCCAACGGCCTCCGCCACCTGCGGCTCTTCGGCCGGAGCGGTTTCCAGGGCGTATAGCTCCTGCTGCCGCGGCGGCATGTACAGCTGTTTCTGCGGGATCCGGTCGGAGAGCTCCCGGAGCCGCTGCTCCTCAGGGGTCGGTTGCGCCTCGGTGGGAGGTTGCGCCTCGGAATCATCGCCGACCGCGATCTCGACCGGCGCCCCGACATCCCGGGGCTGCTCCGCTTCCTCGGGCAGCGCTGCGGGCTGCAGCTGCTCTTCGCTCACGCTCACGGCGGGATTGAGATCCGGGTCAGAGCTGTACACCTCGTTCCGGATGGACTCGCTCAGCTCATCTCCGAGCGCGCTGACCTCGCTCGCCTGGACGCGGATGACCTGGGAACCGCTCAATCCGATCCGTGTCCCGGCCTCTTCGGAGAGCAGAAGAAATATATTGCCCCCGTCCTGGATGCGCTGGACCACCGTGACCTGGACCCGCTGGCCGGTGGAGGCGTTTTGAACCATCAGGGTGGTGTTCAGCGCGAAAGCGTTGGAGGCGGCGTACAGACCGGGGGAGGCGAACTCCCCGCTGCGGGCCACTGCGGCGTTTCCCTGCCAGTGTTGACTCTGCTGGCCGAAGGCGCAGAGCACGCCTGAGCACAGCAGAATGATAGCAAGCCCTCGTCTACATGTTCTCATGGTAAGAGATATCCCCTCTTCTCTTACATCGGTCGATTCCCATTGCGAGATTATGAGGACAGCTCAAAAATCTTCTTCCCGCAGGTGCTGCTGCCCTCCGTATGCCTCGACCAGCCCGATGCTCCTGGCGGCGACTTCCCGGCCGGCGGAGTGGAGAAACTCGAAATAAGTGAGCACCGCCTCGTCGGCCCCTTCATTGTCCATGACCAGCTCTCCCTCCCCGAGGCACAGGGATGAGTGGACATCGAATACGTGGAAACGCACCGTTACACGGATCTTCAGCGCCGGTTCCTGCAGCTTCCCGGGCTCCCGAGATCCCGTAGACGCGACGCTTTCCGGGTCGGCCTGATTTCCGGGTTCGGTAATCGAATGAGCTTCGGCGGCCAGCAGGTACCGCGCCAGGCCTTGCCGGGCGATGTCCAGAGGTTCCCGAAAATCGAGAGTCTCCCAGTCCACGGCGGGGGCGTAGAGCCCCGTGTCGAAGCTCACGTACCCCAGATCGAACATGCCTTCGATCATGCCTTCCTGGCTGGCGAAGGGACGCTGGAGCTCCTCCCCGTCCCGGATTTCCCTGGCCACGATCATGAAGGTCTCGCTGAAACCAACCGCCGCGGTCAGAGTCAGGACGAGCAGTACGATCGCTCTGAATTTCATGGAAGGTCCGCCCCCGTGTGTTCCTTTTACCCATTATCGGTGCAAACGCATTGAAAGGCCAGGAGTGGATATGATATTTTGTGCCTATCATCCATGGCATTTTTCGTCATCCAGGTGCGGACCGGGAAAGAAAAGCAGTATCTCCAACAGGCCGACAAGGTGCTCCGGGCTCCGGAGCAGCAGTTGTTCTGGCCGCGCAGGGCCCTGCGCATCCGGCGGAAGGGCCAATGGAAAGACTCGGTGGCCGCGATCTTCCCCGGCTACCTCTTCCTCCAGGCCGAAGCCATCCCCCCGCCGCTGTACTGGGCGCTGAAGCGCATCGCCGGTTTCCTGCGCTATCTCAAGGACAACCAGCATATCGAGCCCCTCAGCGCCAGGGACAGGGAGATACTCCTGCACTTCCTCTCCTACGGCGAGATCGTTCAGCGATCCAGGGTTTACTTCGACCAGGACAATCGGATCCGGGTGGTTTCCGGGCCGCTGCGGGGGATGGAGGGACGCATCGTCAAGGTCGACCGCCGAAAGGGACGGGCCCGGGTCCGGCTGGAGCTCTACGAGGACTCCTTCCTGATCGATTTCGGCTTCGACTCCCTGGAGAAGGCGCTGGACAGCCCCCCGGGGGGCAAGTCGACGGATGGCAAGCCGGGGCGGAGCTGAGGCCCCGAGGCGGCAGCCGCCCAGATGCGGCAGCCGCATCGCCTCTCGAAAATCGTACAGGGCGCCTCGAATATTCCGAAAATCTAGTAGAGTCAT
>JAFGQJ010000402.1 GCA_016935715.1 Spirochaetales bacterium | reverse complement strand
CTTGTAGATCCTCCTGGGGAATCCCTGCTTCTCGATGTCGCCGTAGTTGTGGCCCGCCTCGCCGGGGTAGATGCAGAGGGAGATCAGGGCTTCGGTTCCGCAGTTGACCGAGCGGTGAGCCCAGTACGGAGGCACGTAGACGAGACGGCCGGGGGCCATCCGCTCTATCTCACACAGCCCCGAGGCGGTTTTCATCAGCATGAGGCCTTCTCCCCGCAGGCAGAGATAGATCTCCGCGGTCGCCGCCGCCTCGTGGTAGTGCCCCTTGGTCATGAAGCACTCCCCCGCCACGGTGCCCGGCTGAAGCTTGCTGACCGCGATCCGCAGGTGCCCCCGCTGCTCCGGGATGTCCTTCTCGAAAACCTCGTAGTGCAGGGGATCGTCTGCGTCGCGGATCAGTTTCTCCAGAGCCGCCGAATCCTGATAATGTCCCCTCATGCTGGAGGCCTTGCGCACCACGTGGACATCGGGCTCCCGCATCACTCCGGCGGCCAGATCGAAATCCACGCCGAAGGGTTGAAAAAACTCCTGTCTGCTCATTTCGCGCTCCTGGGGTATCTCCTTTTGCTAGCGAAGCTCCGCCGCTATCCGGGATAGCTCTTCGAAGACCTTCCCTTCCGCAGGGATGTCGACATCGAAAACCTCGGCCAGCACCCGGGTCCAGCCGTGGATGAAGTACATCCAGCCGTCCTGCACCATCAGATTGCGCTCCCTGCTCTGCGCACGGGCCTGCCGGAGGAACTCCAGCTCTCCCCGGTAGTTGAACTCCCAGGCGATGCCGTTGCGGGGAAAGCGGGCCTCGTCGGTAAGGGGGGAGCCCGGGGCGTCTTTGCCCAATCCCGTGGCGTTGATCACCATGGATTGATCGGGAAGCCGGTTGACTACCTCATCGTTGTCCCCGGGTTTGGGAGCGTGCACGTACCGCCTGGCAGTGTCTTCTCCGATCTGTTCGTGGACCCTTTCGATCTCCCGCAGACGCGGGGTGGAGCGGTTGGAGACGGTTATCCGGGCCGGCCTGTTGCGGCCGCGGCCGGAATCCAGGAGGTAGCTGGTGATGGCGGTCGCCGAACCGCCGGCGCCGATCACGAAGACCTCCGCCCCGCTGCGGCGCCAGTAGTTTTTTGGGAGGAAGGCTTCCAGGGCAAGGCCGCTGCTGACCGGGTCCATGGCCCGTCCCACCAGCCTGCCCCCGCGCTTGGATATGGCGCTGATCTCCCCGGTCAGCCGGGCGTAGCGGTCCAGCTCGTCGAAAAGTTCCCTGGAAGCGGCCAGCAGGTCGATCTTGTGGGTCGTGATCAGGGCTCCTATGGAAAGGGGGTCCCGCTTGATGAAGCTGACGGCTCTGCGGTACGACTCGGGGTCGTCGTGGCGGCGGAAATCGACGCCCTGGAGGACGCAGTCACCCAGACGCAGGTATTTTGCCCACGCGGGGAACACCCGCATGATGGAGGACTTCCCGGTGGTCACGCCGATGAAGTAGAACGTCGGTTTTTCGGCTCTGCGAAGCGGCTTCTCACTCATGGCCCGTCGAGCCCGCATTTCTCCCATCGCCAGTGTAGCACGATCACCTCCGGCTTGACAAACGAGCCTCACGGGATACGCTATGAGACATGGCTGACGACCATCCTACACGCGACCTCCTTCCCCGTATCCTCACGGAGATGCGGGATGTCCTGGAGCAGCTGCGGCCGGGCGAGCTGGAGACTTTTGCCGAGATCGTGGCCCGGGCGCAGCGGGTCTTTCTCTGCGGCGCCGGGCGGGTCGGCGTGGCCACCCGGGCCCTGGCCATGAGGCTGGTCCACCTGGGCAAGGAGGCCCACTGGGTCCCGGACGACACCACCCCCGGGATCGGGCGGGGCGATCTGCTGATCGCCAATTCCGGCTCGGGAGGCTCTCCCTCCACCCTGGGCACCGCCACCCGGGCGAAGCAGGCGGGAGCGTGGGTGGCCACCATCACGGCCAATCCCGAGGGCAGGATCGCCCGCCTGGCGGATGCGGTGGTCAACCTGCCGGCGCAGACTTTCAAAACGGACAGCTCGGCCTGGAAATCGGTTCTTCCGATGGGATCGCAGTTCGAGCTCTGCCTCTGGATGGTGCAGGACGTGATCTGCCTGGTGCTCATGCAGCGGATGGAGGTGGACGAGGCTTCGATGATCCGCCGCCACCGGAACCTTGAATAGAGCAGCGGCAGGGAAAGAGGGCAGCTCATGGGCTACATCGTGGCGTACGATCTGGGCACGGGGGGCCTGAAAGCGGCCCTGTATTCGGACCAGGGGAAGTTCCTGGACAGCCTCTTCGCCGAATACCCGACCCTCTCGGCAAGGGAGACCTGGGCGGAGCAGAGTCCCGATTCCTGGTGGTCCGCTTTCTGCAGCACCACCGGCGGGCTGATCGAAAAGCACCGCCTGGACCCGCACGACATCGCGGTGGTGAGCTTCAGCGGGCAGATGATGGCCTGCCTGCCCGTGGATCGCGGCGGCAGACCTCTGCGGGACTGCCTGATCTGGGCGGACCGCAGGAGCACGGCCCAGACCGAGGCTCTGCGCCGGCGGATCGACGAACAGCGCTACTACCGGATTACCGGGAACAGGATCTACCCGACCTACTCCCTGCCGAAGTACATGTGGCTGAAGGAGAACGAGCCCGACGTGTACGGGAAAACCTTCATGTTCCTCCAGCCCAAGGACTACATCGTCTTCCGTCTCACCGGCACCTTCGCTACGGACTACTCCGACGCCTCCGGCACCGCAGCCCTCGACATGACCGGCCGGGACTGGTCTGCGGAGGTCCTCGAGCTGGCCGGCATCGACGCCGACAAGCTTCCCGAAATCCGCTCCTCCACGGACCGGGTCGGCGCGGTGAGCCGCGCCGCCGCCGGGCAGTGCGCTCTGGCTTCCGGGACTCCCGTCGTTCTGGGAGCCGGCGACGGTCCGTGCGGGAACCTGGGGGCGGGGGTGTACGAGGAAGGCAAGGCGTATCTGTACCTGGGGACCTCATCCTGGATCAGCCTGGCGAGCCGGCAGATGGTCGCCGATCCGCAGATGGTCCTGTTCAACATCTGCTCGGTCGATCCCGGCATGACCTACGTATACGGAACCATGCAGATGGGGGGCGGCTCCCTCCAGTGGCTGAAGGAGACGATCTGCGTGGCGGAGAAGCAGCTGTCGGAGCTCACCGGGACGAGCCCCTACGCCTATATGACCCAGGAGGCCGAGAAATCTCCGCCGGGGGCTAGAAAGCTCGTTTTTCTGCCCTACCTGAGAGGCGAGAGGAGCCCGCGCTGGAATCCCAGAGCCCGGGGGGCCTTCATCGGGCTGAGCGCCTCCCACACCCGCGGCGACATCATACGCTCCGTGCTGGAGGGGATCACCTGCAATCTGAAGATCATAAGGGACGCCATCGGCTCCGAGGGCGCCCGGGTGAAGCAGATGCGCGCCATCGGCGGCGGCGCCGAATCACGGCTCTGGAGGCAGATCTTCGCCGACGTGTTCCAGGAGCCGATCCACGTGCCCGTGCTCCTGGAAGGGGCCAACACGCTCGGTTCGGCGATCCTGGGCGGAGTGGGCGCCGGCATATTCGACAGCTTCCGCGTCATCGAGGAGCTGAACCCGGTCGCTCTGGTCCAGGAGCCGAGCGCGGATCCGCAGAGCCGCCGGGCCTACCAGGAGCTGTTCGCGCTTTTCGACAGCTGCTACCAGGCCCTGACCCCTATCTTCGACAGGATGTAGCCGGAGGCAGGCTCCGCCCGGGGGATCGCGATTTCCCCCTCGATCACTTCCGTTTGGCGTAGCGCTCGATGAATCTGTAGGGATAGGGAAGCGCCACGCGGCTGGCCTCCTCGAGCCTCTCCAGCGCCTCTGCGCTCAGGGTCCAGCCGGTGGCGCCGATGTTCTCTTCCAGCTGCTCGACGGTGCGCGCTCCCAGGATGGGCATGATGCGCGGCGAGCGCCGGAGTATCCAGTTGAGGGCGATCTGGGCCGGGCTCCTGCCGATCTCCCTGCTCAGCTCCAGAAGCGCGTCGACCACGCGCCAGGTGAGCTCGCTTTCCCTCTGCTCGGGTTGATCGTCCCACCTGTCCTGCCGGCCCACCCTGCTGTCGGCCGGAGGCTTGCGGTCCCTGCGGTACTTGGCGGCCATCCACCCTCCGGCCAGGGGCGACCAGGCCAGGAAGGCCAGGTTCTCCTGCTCGCACAGCGGAATGAGCTCCCACTCGCTGCTGCGCACGATCAGGCTGTATTCGGCCTGGAGCGACACGATCGGCGACCATCCGCGGCAGCGGGCAATCTCGAGCGCCCCGGCCAGCTGGGAGGGGCTCCAGTTGCTGATCCCCATGTAGCGGATCTTTCCGCCCCGCACCAGATCGTCGAAAGCCCGCAGGGTCTCCTCCATCCTGGTGGTATAGTCGAAGCAGTGGGTCTGGTACAGGTCGATGTAGTCGGTCTGCAGCCGCTTCAGGCTCCCGTCGATCTGCTTCAGGATGTGCTTCCGCGACAGCCCCGAGTCGTTCACCCCCCCGCCGGCGGGAAAGAACACTTTTGATGTGATGAAATACTCGTCCCTGTTTCCCTTTTTCTTCAGCCAGGTGCCGAGCATCGACTCCGAGACGCCCTCGTTGTAGATGTTCGCCGTGTCGAAGCAGTTGCCTCCGGCTGCGACGAAGCGGTCGGCCATCTCATGAGCCGTTTTCTCCTCCGCCACCCATCCCCAGGTCTGGGTGCCCATCACCACCTCCGAAACCTTGACCCCCGTGCTTCCAAAGAAACGATGATCCATGGCTTACCCCCCGTTACAGTTACAGTAGAACGAACGCCCAACCGTCGCACCCGCGGGCGGCGGTTGAGCCTACTCCAGATTGGCGTGGCGGAGAAACATCCCCTCGGCGTCGATCCCCCGGATCTCCATCAGGCGCAGAACCACCGACTCGCAGATCAGGAACAGGATCTGCTCGAACAGGGAGCCCTTGGGCTGGATCGAGGCGGCCGCCGAGGGCTTCGAGGACTTGGGCGTGGTGGCCGCAACCCGCACCACCAGATCCGCCAGCGCCCCTATGGACGAATCGGGATGCACGGTGACCAGGGCCACGTCGATGCCCAGGGCTTTGGCCCTGCGGGTCATGGCCAGCAGGCTCTCGGTCTCGCCGCTCCCGGAGCCGATGAGCAGCAGGTCCCCCCCTGCGATCGCCGGGGTGGTGGTCTCTCCGACCACGTGGACCTCCAGGCCCAGGTGCATCAACCTCATGGCAAAGGATCTCATGATCAGTCCCGACCTGCCCATCCCCGCGAGGAAAATCCGCTTCGAGCGGAGGATCGCCTCGGCCAGCCGGTCGCAGGGCCCGGGATCCAGGCCGTTCAGGGCCGCATCGATCTCCCGCCTGATCTCCTGCGCATATCCGCGTACGTTCATCCCGCCTCTCCGTCCGCCTGATCTATCCGCTGCCGGAAGCGCAGGGCCGCCCCGCGCCTGTCCGCCTGCTTCATGATTGCTCCCCCCACGATCAGGATCTCGGGCCTCAACGCGGCAGGCAGGCTGAGGATCTGGTCGACGCGGTCCAGCGTGATGCCCCCCGCCGCGGCCATCCTGATTCCCCTGACCGCTGCCGCGGCCTCCTCCAGACCCCGGAGGGAAGGCCGGAGCGCTGCGGCCAGATCGGAGGCGGTATGGATGCACACGTATTCCGCCCCCGCCGCCTCGGCGCGGGCGACCGCGCCGGGGATGTCCCGGATCCCGAGCAGGTCGACCAGGATCGATCCGCCCTGCTTCCGTGCTTCCCCGACCGCCTCCCTCACCGTCACCTCGTGGGCGAAGGCCAGCACCGTCACGATGTCGGCGCCCGCTTCGAAGGCGATGCGGGATTCGTACGCTCCGCCGTCCACGATCTTCAGATCCGCCACGACCGTGAGGCTCGGGAAGCGGCCCTTCACAGCCGAAACCGCGGCCAGGCCCTCCTTGATGACCAGGGGCGTGCCGATCTCCACGATGTCGATCAGCCCCTGCGTCTCGTCGACGGCCCGTATCGCCTGATCCAGGCTGACCTGATCCAGCGCCAGCTGCAGCTTCATACGTCCCTGCTCCTCCTCCCGCTTCTCTCCCGCCCGCCCATGCGTCGCCACTTCCAGACTATACGAGGGCGGGGATGCGTTGCAAGCGAATGGACAGGGCGGCGCCCGCCGGGATAAGATTGGCGAAGAAAGCGGGAGGCGATGGGTACGGAGAATACGGTCGAACGATTGGAGGATCACGCCCGGAGCGTTCGCAGGCACATCGTTCGCATGATCCATCAAAGCGGCACTGCGGGACACTACGGCGGGTCCCTCTCCTGCGTGGAAATCCTCAGCTGCCTGTATTTCGGATGGATGCGCCACCGCCCGGCCGATCCCGGGTGGGAGGAGCGCGACCGGCTGGTGTTGAGCAAGGGGCACGCCGCTCCCGCCCTGTACGCGGTGCTCGCCGAAGCCGGCTATTTCCCCGTGGAGCAGCTGGGCAGCTTCAAACGCTTCGGGGGGATCCTGCAGGGACACCCCGACATGAATCTGACCCCCGGGGTGGACATGTCGACCGGCGCCCTCGGCCAGGGGCTGTCGGTGGCCCTGGGGATGGCTCTGGCGGGGAAGCTGGACGGCAAAGCCTACCGGGTCTATGCGATTCTGGGAGACGGGGAGCTGGACGAGGGGAGCGTCTGGGAGGCCGCCATGGCCTGTTCCCACTATGGAACGGACAATCTCACGGTTTTCGTGGACAGGAACAACCTCCAGATTTCCGGACCGACGGAATCGCACATGCGCCTGGAGCCGCTCGGCAGCAAGTGGGAGGCTTTTGGCTGGGCCGTGACGGAAGTCGACGGCCACAGCATAGAGCAGATCCTGCGGGCCCTGGCCGCGGTGGATCAGGCCTCGGGCAAGCCCGGGCTGATCATCGCCCGAACCGTCAAAGGCAAGGGCATACGGTTTCTGGAAGACAAGAAGGAATGCCACAGCTGCGAGCTGTCCGAAGAGCAGTTCACCTCGGTGATGAGGGATCTCGAGGCCGGATGAGCGCGGTGAGACAGAGCGGGCAAAAGATGTCCACCCGGGACGCGTACGGCCGGGCCCTGCTTCGGCTGGGTGAGGCGGACCGGCGGATCGTGGCCCTGGATGCGGACCTGTCCTCCTCGACCCGCACGGAAAAGTTCGGCCGGAGCTACCCGGAGCGCTTTTTCAACCTCGGGGTGGCGGAGCAGAACCTCTACTCCGTCGCGGCCGGACTGGCCTCCTGCGGGAAGATCCCCTTCGCCAGCACGTTCGCCGTGTTTGCCACGGAACGGGCTCTGAACCAGATCAAGCAGTGCATCGCCTATCCGGCCTTGAACGTCAAGATCGTGGCTTCCCACAGCGGATTTTCGGCTTCCGGGGACGGAGCCAGCCATCAGAGCCTCATCGACGTCGCTCTGATGCGCTGCCTGCCGAACATGACGGTCGTCGTTCCCGCCGATGCCGTGCAGACCGAGCAGGCGGTCGCCGCGGCGGCTGCCCACGACGGACCGGTCTACATCCGGCTGGGGAAGAGCGAGGTTCCCGTCGTTTTCGGGCAGGATTCCGGGTTCCGCATCGGGAAGGCGGTCCGGATCAGGGAAGGTTCGCAGGTCACGGTGCTGGTGACCGGCACCCTGCTCGGCCGGGCGATGAAGGCCGCAGCCATGGCGGAACAGGAGGGCATCGAGGCGGATCTCATCGACGTGCACACGATCAAGCCCATCGACACCGCCGCGATCGTGGGTTCGGCGGAGAAAACGGGATCCGTGATCACCGTGGAGGAGCACAGCATCATCGGGGGATTGGGCAGCGCCGCGGCGGAAGTGCTGGCCGAGCACCGGCCGGTTCCCCTGATCCGCATCGGCGTGAGGGATGCTTTCGGGGAGTCGGGCGACGTCGAACAGCTGTACCGGAAGCACGGACTTACGGCGGAGCATATCCTGGAGAGCATGCGCCTGGCCGCCGGGAAGAAACATAGAGGATAAAGGAGAGTGTCCGGATGAAGTCTGCATGGGTTACGGGCAAACGCACGATCGAGGTCAAGGATGAGGAGTACAGGAAACCCGGACCGGGTGAGGTGGTTGTGCGGATCAGGACCTGCGGCATCTGCGGAACCGACCTCCACTTCTGGCGCGACCTTCCCCAAAAACCTCCCATCCCTCTGGGTCACGAGGTGGCGGGTACGGTGCACGAGCTGGGCGGGACCGTCACGGATCTGGAGATCGGGCAGAGCGTGATCGTGGAGAACAATGTGAGCTGCGGCAAGTGCGAGCCCTGCCTCCAGGGAAGGCCGGCTCTCTGCAGGAACATCCAGACCTACATGGACGACCGGGCCGGAATGGCCGAGTACCTGCGCGTTCCAAGGGACATGGTGGTGCCCTACTCGGAGCTGGATTTCTCCGAAGCTGCCCTGGCCGAACCGCTGACCGTGGCTCTGGACGTCGTCCGGAGGGCGGAGCTGGAGCCATTCCAGGACGTCTGCATTTCCGGACCGGGAATCATCGGGCTTTTCTGCACCGGCCTGGCAGCAGCGGCGGGGGCCGGGAACATCGCCGTCCTGGGCCGGTCGTTTCGAAGCGAGCGGGGGCGGAGGAGGATAGAGGCGGCGAAGTCCATGGGCGCCAGCGAAACCTTCGACACCGCCGAGCAGGGGTGGCTGAAGAAGGTGAAGCGGCGTTTTCCAGAGGGGTTCCAGAAGATCATGGTGACCTCCCCGCCCGGCACGATCGCCCCGCTGTTCGAGCTGGCCTCCTTCGGCGCAGATATCGTGTACAACGGAATCAGCTTTCCGGAGCCCCGGCTTGCCTTCGACGCGAACGAGTTCCATTTCAAGAAGCTCACCCTTGCCGCCTCCCACGCGATTCCCAACTGGGGGTTTCCCCTGGCTTTCGGGCTGCTGAGGCAGAATGTATTCGAGCATAAAAACCTGATAACCCACAGCTTTCCTCTGGAACGGATCGAAGAGGCCTTCGACACGGCGGCGAGCTCCGAACAGGGGGTGATAAAGGTGCTGGTTACCTTGTAGAACCGGCTTCGACAATGTAAAATAATTTTCAAGGAGGAGCATCATGCACAAATTTTTTTCTCTGGCACTGGTTTTACTCTTGCTCGGCTGCCTGGCCGCGTTCGCAGGGGGCGAAAAAGAAAGGGCGGCCGAGCTGAGTCCGGAAACGGAAGCCTGGCTCGAGCAGGCGCGCCTCGGCAAGTATGTGGAAGACAGCTTCGACGAAGCGGCGCTGTACGAGGCGGCAAAAGAAGAGGGAGAGGTGAACATCTACTCCTACTCTTCCCGGGTGTTCAAGTTCGGCGAAACCTTCGAGGAAGAGTATCCGGGAATCACGGTCAACGGCTTCGATATCGACTCGGCTGAGATCGTCACCAAAATACTGGCGGAGCAGAACGCCGAAAATTACGTGGCCGACGTGATCTTTCTCAAAGACCCCACCACCGTGATCCACGAATTGGTGGACAGGGGAATGGCGTTCGGCTACGTACCCCCGGATCTGGTGGATGTCATTCCGGAGCAGTTCCGCAAACCCCTCCTGGTGCACCACGCCAGCGTGGATGCTTTCGTGTACAACGACGGAAAGTCGAGCTCGCCTCCCATCGATTCTCTGTGGGACGTGACGACGGAGCAGTGGCGGGGCAGGTTCATTCTTCCGGACCCCCAGAAGATGCCCGAATTCATAGAAGTCCTGGCGGCCATCGTCGAGCACTCGGATGAGATGAAGAAGGAGTACCGGCGGGTATTCGGAGAGGCGATCAGCCTGAGCTCCGGCGTGGAGAACGCGGGCTACGAGTGGCTCCTCAGGGCATTGAACAATGACGCGATCATCATGGGCTCGACCAATGACGTCTCCGACGCGGTCGGTCTATCCGAGCAGGACGATCCTCCCGTGGGACTGTCGGCTTTCTCCCGATTGAGGGACAAGGAAAAAAATCCGAACCTGAACTTCGACGTGATGTATGATCTGAAACCGGTGATGGGCGTTTCCACAGACGTCGTGGTTGCGGTCGTCAATCGGGCCAGGCACCCGAACGCCGCCAAGCTGCTGATCCGCTGGATGATGGGGGATGAGGAGGGCGGCCAGGGATATGAGCCCTACTACGTCCTGGGTAATTTCTCGGTCAGGACCGACGTAAAACCCCTGGAAGGCGTGGAGAACATCGACAAGCTGAACCTGTGGGGGGCGAACCCGGACTTCGTTTGGGAGAACGGCCAGAAGGTCGTCGAGTTCTGGATTTCGAATCTGAGATAAACCGGGCGCTGCACGATCAGCTTCAGATAACAGAGGTTCCGCATCTTCAGTTAGATTCCGGATGAAAGGTCCGGTACAGGTAAACTATTCCCGCACGGTTCCATGAGGTCGAGGGGTGCAAGCAATGCTCGAAGCACATATGGAAGGTGGGCGGTTCACGCTCAGCCGGGTCAGGAACTACCTCCGCCAGCCCCATATCATCATATCCCTGGTTCTGTTGCTGGTTCTCGTGTTTATCGTGATCATCCCCTTCATCAAGATGATCACCGATTCGCTGATCTGGCATTTCTCCGACACGCGGCTGTCCCGCAGCGCCCGGCCGGGGAGCTTCACCCTGTTTCACTGGAAGAGGATCTTCGCCTCCAGTCTGACCCGGAATCTGCTCCTGCGTCCCCTGTTCAATTCCCTGTCCACCTCTCTCGGCATATCCGTGTTGGCCATGCTGATCGGGTCTCTGCTGGCCTGGGTGGTAGTCAGGACCGACCTTCCCGGGAGGAGAGTGGTCGCCGCCCTGGCGGTCATCCCGTACGTGATCCCCTCCTACATCCACGCCCTCGCCTGGCTGAATCTCTTCAAGAACGACCGGATCGGCGGGGCGACGGGGATCTTCCAGTACGTTTTCGGCGTGAGCCCCCCGAACTGGGTATCCTACGGCTACTTTCCGATAATCGTCACCCTGGCCATCCATTACTATCCCTACACCTACCTCCTGGTCTCCGCCGCGCTGACCAACATAGACTCCAGGCTGGAGGAATCGGGAGAAATCCTGGGAGCTTCGCGCTCCCACATTCTGAAAAAGATCACCTTCCCTCTGGTTCTGCCCGCTCTGCTGTCCAGTTTCATCCTGACCTTCTCCCGGGCGCTGGGAATCTTCGGCACCCCCTATTTTCTCGGCTCCCCGGTGCGGGTTTTCACCCTCACGACCCAGATCTACTCCAACATCACCAACAGGATCACCGCATCGGGCTATATCCTCGCTTTCGTGCTGATTCTCATCTCCTCCGTCATCGTGTTCCTCAACCAGCGAATCATCGGGAAGCGGAAGAGCTTCGTGACCATCGCCGGCAAAGGCTTCCGCTCCTCCCCGACATCACTGGGCAGGGCCAGGTACCTCATCGCCTCCCTGGTCGTGATCCTGCTCATCGTCTCCGTGCTGATGCCCTTCGTGCTCATCCTGTGGCAGACCTTTGCCCTGTATCCGGACAGCTATTCCCTGAACGAGCTGACGCTTCACTTCTGGATCGGAAAAAGCAACACCGACTTTGCCGAGGGTGAGGCGGGCATCCTGAGGAACCCGGCCATTCTGCGGGCCACCTGGAACAGCGTGAAGCTGGCCCTGGTCGCCGCGGTCGTGTCCGGATTCATCGGGGTGTTCATCGGCTACGCCGTGGTCAAGGGGAGAAACACGAGATTGTCGAATTCGGTCGAGCAGGTCTCCTTCCTCCCCTACCTGGTGCCGGGCATTGCCTTCGGGGCCCTCTACCTGTCCCTGTTCACCCACAGGATCGGGCCCCTGCCCGCGCTGTATGGGACCTTCGCCCTGGTGGCGCTGGTCTGCATCGCCAAGAACCTTCCCTTCACCGGGCGGGCGGGGATCTCCTCGATGCTGCAGATCGGCGCCGAGCTGGAAGAAGCGGCTCAAGTGTCGGGAGCCCGCTGGTCCAGAGGGTTCCGTAAAATCGTGCTGCCCCTGACCATCCAGGGGGCCCTGTCCGGCTTCATCCTGGTGTTCATAACAGTGATGCGGGAGCTTTCCCTGATCATCCTTCTGGTGACCCCTGAAACGCGGACTCTCACCACGATGACCTTCCGCTATCAGGAGCAGGGTTACACCCAGTTTTCCAGCGCCATAAGCGCCCTGATCATCATCATCGTGGTGTCGGGGGAGCTTCTCACCCGAAAATTCGTGAAGCGGGAGACGGTGTAAAACATGAGGTCCAAACATGCCGATCGTTGAAGTCAAAAACCTGACCAAGATCTTCGGGAGCGTCACCGCCGTGGACGACGTCTCTTTCACCATAGAGGAGCGCGATTTCCTAATCCTTCTCGGCCCCTCGGGGTGCGGCAAGACCACGATCCTCAGAATGCTCGCCGGCTTGGAAATCCCCACATCCGGCGAGATCTACCTGAGGGACAGGCCCGTGTTTTCCAGCAGGAGGGGGATCTTCGTTCCCGCCCGGGAGAGGGAGGTAGGCCTGGTCTTCCAGAGCTACGCCCTGTGGCCGCATATGACCGTATATGAAAATGTCAGCTTCGGACTGCAGGTCAAAAAGATGAAATCCCCCGCAATAAAGGACAAAGTCGAGAGGGTTCTCGAATTCCTGAGGCTGGAGGAGATGGCCGACCGGTACCCGCAGGAGATGAGCGGAGGGCAGCAGCAGAGGGTGGCCCTGGCCAGGATGCTGGTGTGCGAGCCAGGGATCTTCCTCATGGACGAACCCCTGTCCAATCTGGATGCGAAGCTGCGGCTGGAAATGAGAGCCGAGATCAAGAATTTGCACTACCAGAGCGGTGCGACGACGATCTACGTTACCCATGACCAGGTCGAGGGACTGACCATGGCCAACCGGATATCCGTGCTGAACCAGGGCAGGATCGAGCAGATGGGCAATCCAAAACACGTCTACAAGCTGCCCTCGACCCTGTTCGTCGCCGATTTCATAGGCAGTCCCACCATCAACAAGATCCGAGGAGTGGTGACAAAATCGGAGCATTCCGCCGCCGGGCGGGACGGGAAGATCGAGGTGCTCTGCGGCCATCTGAGGCTGTCCGCTGACTGCCCTCCCCTTCCCGATGGGAAAGAGGTGGTGGTCGCCATCCGTCCGGAGAATATCATGCAGGTCTCCGTCAGCGGCACGAACACGCTGCAGGCGGAGGTGAGCACCGTCCTTCCCGCCGGACCGGAGACGATTCTTCAGGTGAAATCTCATGACCTCACCTTCAACATCCTCATGACGCAGGAAACCCAGATCGAAGTGGGAGACCGGATGTACATTCATTTCCCCCCCGAACACATCCTGGTCTTCGACCGGGGCTCTCAGAAGCTGCTATCCGGCAGTTGATGCCGTCTCAGCGGCTGCCCTGCCCTCCCACCAGATGCTGGAGGTTGAGGGGAAGCCTGGTGAGCGTTTCGACCCGCCGATCGTACTTGCCCAGAGTTTTTTCGATCACCACGTAGTCCAGTCCGGGGATGATCACCTCGTCCCACATGTTGCCCACGCCTCGAACCGCCACGTCGAGCATGGTTACGATCCGCCTGCCGAGAGGTTCTTCCGAGCTCAACGTGATCGCACCATAGAACTCCTGGCACTCCGTGTAGCCCGCATTGTGCGTCCCGGTGTAGGGTTTCTGGCGAACCAGGTCGATATTCTTCCCGATCCGCCGGCTCACCTCCTGTTCCTTCGATTTGAAGTAGTCGATCAATGCCTGTTCCTGCAGCCTGGCCGGCAATTGCTGCTCCGCCACGCGGACATACGCTTCGTAGCCGACGCGATAGGCCTCCTCGACGAAGTCGAACCAGTACCGCTGCTCCCCGCTGACCTTTTCGGGGGAATCGACACAGACCACGGAGGCGCGCTCGCAGGCCGTGAGACCGTCCCGCTTGGGCCCCACGCCCAGGTGAACGAAGTCCCCCTCTCCGATCGGTCGATTCAGGGCCTTGCCGATGAGAGTCCGGTTGGCTTGTCCTGCAGTGACCATGATGTCGAATCCGAGCTCTTCCGCCCCCAACTCCTGTGCGATCGTGTATCCCCATTGTGAAACCTGGGTTTCCAGCATCCCCGGTTTGAGAACCGCCAGCATTCCCTCGAGCATGACGTCACAGATGAGAGCGGCCTGCTCGGTCAGGGCCATCTCCCGCTCCGACTTTTCGTATTTGATCCGGTAGTACAGCTCCTGGGCATCGACCACCGCTTCCGTGCCGCCCAGGTATCCGGCCAGGAACTCGTAGATGCTCAGCGGGAAAACCTCCCTTGGTGTCAGCAGGCCGATGCGCTTCGGTTTGCCGCCGGCTGCCGCCTCGATCACGTCTTCCACCCGCTCCGCCTCGATCGGATAATCCTCATCGGCCAGCTTGAGCATCTCCACTTTGTGAACCGGGGCGCCCGCGCGGGGAGCCAGCTGTTCGGCGACGTAGCCCCCCTCCAGCCCGGCCAGAATGTGAAAACCATTCTTGCCGATCACTCCTGCCACCGGTTCCACCGAAATATTCGTGTTCCCTCCCAGATAGGGCACATCGCCATTGTAGTGCTCATCGGAGTACACGAAGGCAGCTTCCAGACCGGCATGCTCCAGAGCAGCGGCGACCTTTCGCTGTCTTTGCAGGAACTCCTCCTTCTCCACTCTGAGGGTCTTGTCTATCGATGGTGCATCGGAAAGGACTCTAGCGATCTTTTGGCAGTCTTTCTGCCAGCTGTCGATATTCATTTGTTCACTCCGCGGGAGAGAAACACGTCGCTGAAGGATATCCCGGCATAAGCGATGAAATCAGTGATGGCGATCCGGCTGGAGAGGGGGAAGACATTCATGCAGACGAGCAGCAGCACGGCGAAGCCCATCAGTGTTTTGTTCATTGACCGACCTCCGGAGGAACAGATGTTGGCCCAGTATACCCAATCGCGCAGTCTTGAAGAAGGCGTCTCGACCGGTCCCCTGCCGACCTTCCGATCGTACTCTCCTCAGATCGTACACCTGCCCTTGCGCAGTCGCGCTCGTACGATATACTGCTCCTTGTCCGCTATGTGTCGGAACTCCGGGCAGCGGGAAAATGCGCGACTCCGGCCTGCCCCGGCATTCTCACGGGTACAACGGCAAATCCGGCTCGAGAGGCAAGGCATCACATGAAGAAAACAACCAAGACGAGAGTGTTCCGATCCCCGTGGCTCGAGGTGATGGTCATGTGCGCCGTGGTCCTGCTGTCCTTCCTGGCCCTGATGCTCATCACCAAGGGGGCAGAGACCCCGCCAGGCGGATTGTCGTTGAGCAACATTTCCCTGCTGGTTTTCGGGTTTTTCCTCCTCAGCTTCGCCATCGCCATCATCGCGGTGATGGCCGGCATAGGCGGAGGCGTCCTGTTCACCCCGATCATGCTCGCCTTCACCCCGGTCAACAGCCTGATCGTGAGGGCCACCGGTCTGATCGTGGCCATGTTCAGCGGCCTGATTTCCTCCGGTCCCCTGGCCCGCAAGGGTCTGGGCAACCTCAAGCTGGCCATGGTCTGCTGCCTGGGATACGGAAGCGGTTCGTTCGCCGGCGCGCAGCTGGCGATAACGGCCAGCAGATACCTCGGCCTGACCGGGGAAGGGCTGGTGAG
>JAFGQJ010000401.1 GCA_016935715.1 Spirochaetales bacterium | reverse complement strand
CTCCAGCCTCGTTCACGTCGTCCACGAAGTACTGAAGACCCCGCCCGACGGTTCCCGTGGGCGCCAGATTCGTCGATGCACGGAGCGTGTACACTCCCTCCTCACCCGCTGCGCCTGCGAACAGACCGACACAGACGAAGGCCAAAGCCACGACGAGAAGAAAGACACTTTTCTTCATCTAGTTCCTCCTTGATGGATTTTCTTGGTTTCCATCTTGCTGCAATCCCCCTCGGTCCGGAATGGATAAAATTGTTTTTTCATGGACAATATCGCCGGGGAATCTCATTTTGCCGCACTATCTCTTTTCTATTCAGTGTATAGAATTACGTGAATCCACCTGGGCCGTCCTCCGGCATTCCTTGATTTTTCTGTCGGTCTCATCTATAGTTGCCATGGCCACAACGGTGTACACAACCGGTGTATACAATCGATGAGATCGAACAGAGTTCCTGATTATTTCAGCGGTTACAGCTTCGTTCCCTACGTCAGCTTCGTGATCAAGCGCACAAATTTCATCGGCTGGAAGGTAAACGAGCGCACCGTAGAGGACCACGAGCTGGTGCTGATCGGTGAGGGCAGAGGATCGCTGAAGGCAGGATCGACGCGCTACCCGTGCGAGAGAGGCACGATGCTGTATCTCCACGAGAATTTGTGGCACTCCATCGAGGCCGATCCCGAAACGCCGATCACCTTCTATTCGGTTCACTTCTCCTTCGCCCGCGCGCGCCACGCACCGGAAAACTGGTCGTATCACGAGGATATCAACTACTACCTCAAAGACCGGAAATCGACCGGCAAGGTATGGTCGTTCCGCACCCGATACGAGCTGCTGCCTTTCGACCACGCCTTCAAGGTGTCCAACCTCGACAAGGTGCTGGATTGCTTCATCGACCTGAACCGCACCTACTACGAGAAAAAAACCGGGTACGAGCTGCGACTCAACGCCTCGCTGCTGGAGCTTCTGGACATCCTCTTCAACGAGACCCATTTCCATCCGGACAATGCCTCCAATATCGACAAGCTCAAGGCGGCGGTGGACTATATCCAGGAGCATTACAGGGAGACGATCCGTCTCGAACAGCTGGTGAACCATCTGGGAATCAGCCAAAGCCGCCTGATCCAGCTGTTCAAGAAGAACACGGGGAAAACCCCGATCCACTACATCAACCAGGTCAAGGTCAACCATGCCAAAGATCTCCTGCTGAGCTCGGGCAAAACGATCAAGGAGACCGCCTTCGCTCTCGGTTTCCAGGACGAGTTCTACTTCTCCCGGGTATTCAAGAAGCTGGAGGGAATCAGCCCGAGAGATTTCAAAAGCAGGGTATAGAGAAGCATCCCGGCACTTGTCGAAGTACCGGAGGATCGTCCTTGACAAACACCGCGACCTCTAAATATGTTTGATCCATGCCACCGAAAAAACTCAAGGTCGCGATCGCCCTGCTCGCCGTCGGATTTCTTCTGGCCGTAGTCATCGGCGTAGCCCTGGGCCTGGCACTGGCCACGACCAGGAACATACAGAACGCGGAAAATCTCCAGGATAGCAAGCCGGCTCTCCCCACCCAGATCCTCGACTACGAGGGACGGCTGATCACCCAGTTCTTCTCCGAGGAGAAGCGGGAGATCGTATCGATCGACGAGATCCCCAGGCACCTGATCGACGCCGTCCTGACCCGGGAGGACCAGTACTTCTACCAGCACAAGGGCTTCCGCATCGTCTACATCCTCCAGGCCCTGCTGGACATCGTCAGCGGCCGGGCGTTCCGCGGCGGCAGCACCATTACCCAGCAGCTGGCCGGCACCCTGTACGCCGACCGCACAGACATCTCCCTGAAACGCAAGATCGTGGAGCTGTGGTGGGCGATCCAGCTGGAGCGGCAGCTGTCGAAGAACGAAATCCTGGAGCGCTACCTGAACCTGATGTACTTCGGCCACAACACCTACGGGGTGGAGGCGGCCTCCCAGTTCTACTTCAAGCACTCGGTCCGGGACATCTCCGTGGCAGAATCGGCCATGCTCGTCATACAGCTGGCCAGCCCGGCGCTGTACTCCCCCATCAACCGTCCCGAGCGGGCGCGGAAGATCCAGAAGGAAATCCTGGACCAGATGGTGGAGCTGGGCTACGTATCGGCTGAAGAGGCGGACCTGTCGTTCATGGAATACTGGGACAGCTACGACTACACGCGCAGCAACATCACCTCCGCCTGGTTCGAGCGGGAGGACAAGGCCCCGTACTTTTCGGAGTACATCCGCCAGCGCCTGGAGGAGATGCTCCTCGGCTCCATGGACCTGTACAAGGAAGGGCTGGTCGTCCACACCACCCTGGACCTGGACAAGCAGAGGGTCGCCGACGAGGTCATGGACAAGTGGATCCGTATCGTCAACAATCAGCACCAGGTGCAGTCCACCAACCGGCTTTCCTACGCGGATGCGACCTTCCTGCCGATCGTGGACCTGCTGTCCCTCACCTTCAACATAGAGGGCATCCGATTCGCAGGCAGCAAGCAGAACGCCAATGCCCGCAACCTCTTCCTCGAGGAGATCAATCCGGTTCTCGACATCAGCGCCTCCCTCTTCGGAATCGACGAGCTGAAGTACCTCACCCGGCTGGGCTACGCCAGGGCGGCGGACAAGTCCAAGAAAACCCAGGTGGAGGGAGCGCTGATCAGCATCGACACCAAGACGGGGCACATCCTGGCCATGGTGGGGGGAAGCAAGTTCGAAAGCACCAACCAGTTCAACAGGGCGGTACAGTCGACCGTGCAGCCGGGCTCGGCGTTCAAACCCCTTTACTACTCCGCAGCCATCAGCTCGCGCAAGGTGACCCCCGCCACGATGATCGTCGACGCCCCCGTCGTATTCTGGAACGACGACAACACCCCGTACATCCCTTTGAACTTCAAGGGCGAGTGGAAGGGCAGGGTTCTGCTGAGGGATGCCCTGGCCCACTCGATGAACGTGCCTTCCCTCAAGGTGCTGGACACCATCGGATTCGATGCCGCCATCTCCAGGGCAAGCACGCTGCTGGGAATCACGGAACCGGCGGAGATCGAGATGATCTTCCCGCGGAAGTATCCCCTAGGCCTGGGAATCGTGAAGATCAACCCGCTGCAGATGGCCCGGGCATTCGCCACCTTCCCGAACCAGGGGCGCCTGATAGAACCGGTAGCCATCCGCTACGTGGAGGATCGAAACGGCAAGCTGGTGCTCGAACCGGAGAAGGCGCTGCGGGGGAAACAGATGCGGGCGGGCAGATCCCTCCAGGCCATGACCCCCCAGGAGGCCTACATCATGGTCAATATGCTGCAGAGCACGGTGAGCTCCGGAACCCTGCGCTGGGCCGCGTCCACGGTGGACGGATTCGATCGCCCGATCGCCGGGAAAACCGGCACGGTGCAGAACTGGTCCGACGCCTGGACCGTCGGGTTCACTCCCCAGATCACCACGGCGGTATGGTTCGGCTTCGACGAGCTGGGCTACTCCCTCGGGGTCAATCAAACCGGTGCGACCGTGGCGGGGCCGGCCTGGGCGGCGTATATGAAAGCGGTGCACGAGGGCCTGCCCGTCGAAGAGTTCGTGCGACCCAATTCCGGGCTGATAGAGGTGACCGTATGCGCCTCATCCGGGCTGCTGCCCACGAAGTACTGCAATGAGGGAACCGTCAAGGAAATCTTCCTCACCGGAACAGAGCCGCGGGATTTCTGCGACTTGCATCGCTTCGAATCGGAGCGCAACGAAACCCTGAAAAACAACATCAAAGGCTCGATCCTCCTCGGTGATCCGCTGCCCGCCGAGCCCCTGCTTCCGGATTGGGGAGAACCCCTGTTCGAAGAGGCGGACCGGCCGCCGGACAGCGGCGGGGATACGGGCAACCCCCTTTTGGACTGACGCCCGAGGAGTGCACGTCATGGCTGATTATCTGTACTCGAAAGACCACGAATGGATCCTCAGAGAGGGAACGCGGGCAAAGGTGGGAATCTCGGACTTCGCTCAATCGGAATTGGGGGAGATCGCCTTCGTCGAGCTTCCCGAAGTGGGCAAACGGGTCAGCCGGGGGGAAGCGGTTTGCTCCATCGATTCGTTGAAATCCACCAGCGAGATCTATTCGCCGGTATCCGGTACGATCGTCCAGGTGAATGAAACGCTGGCCGATGAGAAGGCCTGCGGCATCATCAACAGCGATCCTTTGGGCCGGGGCTGGCTGTTCGTCGTGGAGATGAACGAACCGGGGGAGATGGAGGAGCTGCTGAGTCCCGAGCAGTACGACAGCTATTTGGAATCAGGATAGGAACGATGCTGGTATCGCCGGACTCGATCATCGTGAAAAAGCGCATCCGCAGGGATCTGGGTGACATCGAAGGATTGATGGAGAGCCTGAAAGTCCACGGACAGCTCGCCCCCATCATCATCAACCGCAACTACGAGCTCATCGCCGGTTTTCGCCGTCTCCAGGCCGTGAAAAGACTCGGCTGGAAGACCATAGAGGCGGTGATAGTGGACAGAGAAACCGACCAGCAGAAGCTGGAGATCGAGATGGAGGAGAACATACAGCGGCGGGATCTGTCCGCGGAGGAGATCGCCGAAGGCATGGCTCGGCTGCAGAAGCTGCGCAATCCCGGTCTGCTCGCTCGAATCTGGAGCTTCATCCTGCGCATCTTCCGTTCGCTCTTTCCCAGGAAACGGCGCCGTCGTTGACGAACGCGGTTCAGGCGTTTCCGCCGGGCGGTCGCCTGCCCAGAAATCGGAACAGAAGCGAGAGCAATCCCCCGCGCGGTTTTCCGTAACGATCCGTGTAATCCTCTGCCGCCCGCCTGAGGGGGAAGCTCTGACCGTACTTCTTCTTCAGGTGGTCCCAGTGGCGCACGATCCACACGTACAGGTCAGCTGCGGTCCTGCCGGGGAAAGCCCTGAGCAGCCGCTGCTCCTCGATCAGGTCGGCGATCGGCTTGTAGACCGAGTCGTACCAGGACAGCAGTGCTTCCTCGAAGGAGATCTCCTGCTCCTTGGAGAGGTTGAGGTAGTACTTGTGGCCGTTGATGTGCCGGATCAGCTCGTCGTAGCGCCCGGTGGCCGTGAAGTTCATCTCCGCTTCGGGCCGCAGGCGGTCCAGCCGGGTATGCTTGAAGAACTCCTCTCTCTCCAGATCGATCACGGCTCTGCGCAACTGCCCCCGGGTCGTGCCGGGCTTGAGGGACAGCCGCGATCCCAGGCTGATCACCTCCGCGTCGATGAACTCGACTCCCTGAAGCTTTGCGACCGAAACCCGGTGGTTTCCGTCCCGCACGAAATACACCCCCCCGAACTCGTACAGGGTGACCGCCGGCAGGATTACCTGCTGATGGTGGGCAGTGTCCACCCGCATCCAGCGTCCCCTCAGGCGGTTGTGGCGGGGCAGGAAGTACCTGTTGAAGTCCCGGTACCGGCCTTCGCTGCCCACGATCCGGTCGATCGGAACGGCGCGCAATCCCCGGTAGGTTTCGGAGGTAGGCCGCAGCAGCGCCTTGACCTCCCCCAGGGACAGAAGACTATCCTTTTCGTTCGTCAGCAGCGAGAGAATCCGGCCGAATATCTCCCGGGAGCGGGCCTTGTTGAAATCGTCACGGGCTTTGGCCGAATAGTAATAGGAGCTCATCCTGGAATCTCCGTTCCGGGCGTCTGCACGTCGATCACCACGTGGTCGTAGGCATTGACCACGGTGGTCTGCTGGTAGCGGGACATGCGAAGCTCGGAAGCGGAGTACAGGTGGATATGCCCGTGGACCAGGTACTTCGGCCGAAGCACACGCATGAACCAGAGAAAGGTCTTGAATCCCCGGTGGCAGCGATCCTCCCTGTCGTGGATGCCGAACGGCGGGGCGTGGGTGAGCAGGATATCCAGGTAGCGTCCGAAACGCAGCTTGTTGTACAACAGCCGGGGAAGCAGCTTCACGATCCGCAGGGCTATCTGAAACTCCCTGAACTGGTTCTCCCCCCCGTTGTACCAGAGGCTTCCTCCCAAACCGGCAACCAGAACGGATTTCTCGCGGCGGACCCGGGAGCCTATATGCACGGCTCCCGTGGGGAGCCAGCCGTCGTAACCGTGCGTCGAAAAGCGCGACCTGGGAACGGAATCCGCGCGGCCGGTGAACAGCGGCATGTAGCGCAGGTTGTGATTGCCGAACACGAACAGCAGGGGCTTGTTCAAGGTCGACATGATGAAATCGTAGTAACTCATGGGAAGATCCCCGGCGCTCAACACGAGCTCGACATCGGCGAAGCGCTGCTTGATCGACGGGCTGTACACCAGGGGATCGACGTGGTCAGAGATGCACAGGATTTTCATTTTACGGGCACCGAATGCCTGCCGACCATTGATAGCATGAGGGGGATCGTCCCCGCAGAATTTAGTTTTTTTATATAGAAGAGTCAAATCTCCGGGAGTATATTGTAAGAGTACCATGTGGTTCATATCTTGTCTCACCGCTGTGCTCCTCTCGCTGACAAGCCTCCAGCAGGGAGAGCAGCTATTTCTAGAAAATAAACCGCGGGAGGCGCTGCCCCATCTGGAGAGAGCGCTCTACGAGAATCCGCAGGAAGAAAAAATCTATCTGTATCTGGGCATCGTCTATGAGCAGCTGGGGGATGCGGAAAAATCCATCCAAATCCTCAAGAGAGGGCTGAACGTATCGCAAGGATACAAGGATCTGTTCTACTACAACCTGGGCAACAACCACTTCCGCCGGCAGGAGTTCACCGTGGCTGAACAGATGTACAGCAACGCCCTGCAGATCAACGGAGCTCTGGAGGTCGCCTATCTCAACAGGGCCAACGCCAGGCTGGAGCTGGAGGAGTTCCAGGAAGCCCGGCAGGACTACATCGATTATCTGCAGCTGGATCCCGACACCCACCAGCGTGAAAACATCGAAAAGCTGATCGCTCTGCTGGAGCAGCTCATCGAAGAGGCCGAGCGCGAACGCCTGGAGGAGCTGGAAAGGCAGAAGGCTCTGCTCAACGAAGTCCTGGATACCCTGAAAAACGCCTCGGAGGACACCCGCAATCTCTCGGCGGGAAGCGAAGAGATACAGGAAGAGTACGAAGAGATCGACATCGAGAACTGATCGAAAACCGAGAGGAACAATCCCCATGGACCGAAGGAAAGTCATAATCATCATAATCGCGGTCATCGTGATCCTGCTGATCGCGGGGGGCGCCTGGCTGGGGCTTCGCGCCCACAGCCGCTCCGCCGAATCCCAGGAGGCCCGGCAGCGGCTGAATGCCCTGAAGCTGGCCCGCACCTACATGGAGAAGCAGGAGTACGACCGGGCCATGGAAATCCTCGAAGAGCTCCTGCTGGAGAATCCCGATGATGCGGAAGCCCAGGCGCTGCTCGACGAGATCATCGACAGGAAAAAGCTCGCGGAGATGAGCGAGCGGGAGCGGGAGCAGCAGGCCCTGCTGGAGCAGCAGGAGAAGCTCAAGGAAGGATTGAAGGAGCTGGGCTCCTCCATCCAGGAAAAGCTCCCCCAGGAAACCGTGGTGGCGGTTCAGCCCAAGGAGATACCGGATGACGCCACCGCCAAGGAGCGGGAACGGCTGAGGAAGATCAACGAGCTGATGGCCGAAGGAGTCCGGCGCCTGAACAGTGGCGACCACGAGGGTGCCCGGCGCATCTTCGACCAGGTCCTGGAGCTGGATCCGGATTCCGGTCAGGCCTACGCCTACATCGGGAAATCGTACCTGGATGAAGACCCGCAGCGGCAGAGCAATGTCCAGGCAGCCGTGGAGGCGTCCAACAAGGCGATCCAGAAGGACCGCACCTTCTACCTCCCCCATGAGACCCTGGCAAAGATATACGAGAACGCCAAGAACTACGAAGGGGCGGTGGATGAGTACAAGGAGGCGGCACGGCTCAAACCCGACGATTACTTCCT
>JAFGQJ010000400.1 GCA_016935715.1 Spirochaetales bacterium | reverse complement strand
TTGTCCATCCCCCTGCGGGCGAACACGTTGATGGAAATGTTCAGGATCATGATGAAGAGGAACAGCACGATGCTGGTCGTGAACAGGGATGTCATATGATCCCCGGAGGCGTAGCCCATGTCCGTCACGATGTTCATGGTCAGGGTTCTGGCCTTGGAGAGCAGCCCTGTGGGCATGATCGGGGCGTTGCCTGCCACCATCAGCACGGCCATGGTCTCTCCGATGGCACGGCCCGCGCCGAGCACGATGGAGGCGACGATTCCCGAGCGGGCAGCGGGCAGCAAAACCCGCCAGATCGTCTGCCATTGAGTGGCGCCCATGGCCAATGATCCCTCCTTGTACTCCCTGGGCACGGCTCGGATCGAAACCTCGGATATGTTGATCACGGTGGGCAGGATCATGATGGCCAGGATGATGGCGCCGCTCAGAACGCTGTAGCCGGTGCCGCCGAACAACTCCCGGACCACCCTGGAGATCACGACAACTCCGAAGAAGCCGTAGACAACCGACGGGATCCCGGCCAGAAGCTCGACCGTGCTGCGCAGGATCCGGGCGAAACGCCCCCTGGCGATCTCCGCCATGTAGATGGCGCAGCCGATGCCGATGAACACCCCGAAAAGCAGGGCCAGGGCGGTCAGGTACACGGAGGCTACGATGAAGGAGAGGATGCCGAAACCGGGAGGGTCCGAAGTGGGCTCCCAGTAGGTCGTAAACAGAAATTCCCAGATGCTGACCTTCTGGAACAGAGGTACGCCCCGCTGGAAGATGAAAAACGTGATGAAGATGATTGCCAGCACCGAGATGCCGGCGAAGAACAGCAGCGTCCGCTCGATGGATTTTTCAAAAACAACCCGTGTTTTCTTTTTCATGCTGCAGCCTGTCGTCCTTCAGTGGAGCGCGGAACGGTTCATCTGTGATCGCTTCCTGTGTACAGGTCAATTGTTAGGGGAGTGTTAGGATTCCGTTAAGATTCCCTTTGTCTCGATCCCTTCACGACATCCCGATTCCGGAAAAAACAGGCTGCCCCCGGAACAGAGGACAGCCTGTCTGTAACCTGCCCTTTTGTCAGCGGCTAGGGAAGGGCGATAAAACCTTCGTCCTCCACGATGGCCTGCCCGTCCGGGGACAGCAGGAAGTCTACGAAAGCCTTCTCCAGCGAGCCCTCCGCCAGCGCTCCCTTGTGCACGATGTTCAGCTTGCGTGAGATCGGATAGCTGCCGGAAAGAACGTTGTCCACAGTCGGATCGGAACCGTCGACGGAGATTTCCTTGGCCCCTGCGTTGCGGGCCCGGTCGATGTAGCCGAAGCCGCAGTAACCGATGGCATCAGGGGTGGCACCGACTTTGGTGACCATGTCCCCGTTGGACTCCACCGTGATCGCATCGAGGATGAACTTCACGTCGTCGCCCAGGGCCTCTTCCAGGCACAGCTCCAGGAAGGCGGCGCGGGTTCCGGATGCCTCGTCGCGGTTCACGACCACGATCGGCTTGTACGGTCCGCCCACCGCACTCCAGTTGCGGATCTCACCGGTGAAGATCCTGGCCACCTGCCCGAGAGACAGGTTGTCCACCGGCACTCCGCCGTTCACCACGACGGCGATCCCATCCAGGGCGATGGGGGTAGCCACGGCGCCGGCGCTCATCTCCTTGTCCTTCAGCTCGCGGGAAGCACCACCCAGGGCGTACACGCCGTCGATGACTCCCTGCACGCCGACGCTGGAGCCCTGGCCCTCATAGGTGAGCTCCACCCCGGGGTGCATGTCCATGAACTCTTCGATCGCCACTTCGGCGATGGGAAGAACCGTCGTGGAACCGCCGAAAGCGTAACTTCCGGAGAATCCTCCTGCGTCGTCTCCCTCGCTACCTCCGCCGGCAAAAGCGAAACCGGCTGCTGCGACTGCGATCAACGCAATCAGGAAAAGCTTTTTCATCTTTCCCTCCTTCGTGATTATTTTCGGGAGAGTCACCGCTCCCCCTTTCACGGGGACAGATATACCGCCGGTTTGTTAATCGTTTTTTACGGAACTGTTAGATTTCCGTTAGCCGGCCGGCCGGGGGTGGATTCTCCCCTCTTTTCAGTCCGAACCGTAATCGGCGATGAACTCGAGGACCTTGGCCTTGATCTGATCCCGGACCTCCCGGGTTTTTTCCCGCTTCTCCTGGTGGCTTCCCTCGAATCTGACCGGATCGGCAAAGGGCCAGTGCAGCCGCCCCTCCTTGAAGAAGTCGAAAACGCTGTTCGTCCGGTTGGCAGACAGGTCTATGCCCTCCTCTAAGCCTCCGCCATCTGGCTGCGGGCGCTGTTATGGACACAGATAAACAACACTCTATCCATGATCAAACTCCTTTTACTTCTCCCGTTACCCGTCAAATCCACCACGGTTAGCCTCGCATTCGTTTTCTGTTAGACTTTCGTTAGTCCCGGCGCGGCCGGGCGGCAGACGCCATCTGCCGCCCGGTTTTCTATTGAGCTTGCCTGGAAACTCTGTCAGAATGACCTCACAATTTTCTGAAAAAGCGACAGGGTAGATAAAAATGGAACATGAAACAGCCGCCCCCGCGCCGGCCTTCGAGCTTGCGAACGTGCGCTTCAAGGACGTGCTGGACATCGAGAACCTGAAGATCGAGGCCTGCAAGGTGTCGGCCATTGTCGGACCCAGCGGAGGCGGCAAGACGACCCTGCTTCGCATGTTGAACCGGATGACCACGCCGGACTCCGGCCGGGTGCTTTTTTTCGGACAGTCCGTGGAGGAGATGGACCCGGTGCACCTGCGGCGTAAGGTCGTGATGCTGACCCAGATGCCGGTGATCTTCGCCGGCACGGTGCGGGAAAACCTGCTGATCGGCTGCCGCCTGGCCGAGAAGGAGGAGCCGGCGCAGGAAGCGGTCGCTGCCATCATGGAACGGGTCGGCCTGGACAAGGAGCTTTCCTCCGATGCCGCCCAGCTGTCCGGCGGAGAGAAGCAGCGCCTGGCCCTGGCGCGGGTCATGCTGATGGAGCCGGAGGTGATGCTTCTGGATGAACCGTCGGCCTCGCTGGACGAACAGACCGAGGTCCTGATCTTCGACCTGGTCACCGAGTTCTGCTGCGAACGCTGCAAGACCCTGATCATGGTCACCCATTCGGAGAAAGGCTTCACCGGATACTACGACACCCTGGTGCGCATCCGCGACGGCCGGGTCGAGCAGGTCACGCACAAGAGCGGAAAGCGGGGGGGATAGGCAAAATGGACGGAATCATCGAAATAGAGATCCTCTATCTGGGGCTGGGCTACATCGTGATCCTGCTCCTCCTGCTGCTGGTACGCATCAAGAAGCTGGGAAAGGAGTGGGAGATCACCCTGGCTTCCCTGCGCATGACCGGCCAGCTGGTGCTGACCGGTTTCGTGCTGACCTACGTGTTCTCCTGGGAGAAAATCTGGATCACCCTGGTCATCTTCGCGGTGATGGAGGCCTTCGCCGTCTACACTGTGTTCGGGCGGGTGAAGAAGAGCCTGTTTCCCGCCCTGCGCATCGTGATCGCCGGTTCCATGATCCTGGGAACCACGGCGGCCCTGGCCTACTTCCTCTTCGTGATCGTCCGCGTCAGCCCCTGGTTCGCGCCCCGCTACTTCATCCCGGTGGCCGGCATGATCATCGGCAACTCGATGAACGGGATCGCCATCGGCATCGATCGGCTGTCCAGCGGCATCCGCTCCCGGCTGGACCGCCTGGAGGGTGCCCTGATGCTGGGCGCCTCCCCCAAGGAGGCGGCCCGGCCGTTCGTCAAGGAGGCCTTCTCCGCCGGCATCATGCCGATCATCAACAACATGATGGGCATGGGAATCGTGTTCCTGCCGGGGATGATGACCGGCCAGATCCTGGCGGGAATCGCCCCTCTGGATGCGATCAAGTACCAGATCGCCATCATGCTGGGCATCGGCGGCTCGGTGACCATCACCGTGTTCTTGGTGACCGAGCTGGGCTACCGCCGCTTCTTCAACCACTACAGCCAGGTCCGCCAGGAGGTACTGGATCTGAGACTGTAGCCGCTTTCTGCGGGAAGACGGGGACGGTCGAACAGACCCGGCGGCGGGTTCTCGACATTCCCGATACAGGGAACATGGTCCAGGGGCGTCATAATGGCAAAAACAAAGCGAAGACAGAGAGCACGAAACGGTGTGCTTCTGGTATTCTTCATCCTCTTTCCGGTGGTCCTGAACTATCTCTCACCATTCCTGAGCGTGCACGGCGCTTCCCGGGGGATCATCAGCGGCAGCCTGCTGTTATTCGGCGTGCTGTTCCTCACCTCTCTGCTGCTCGGCCGGGCATACTGCGGCTGGGTCTGTCCGGGTGGAGCAACGCAGGAGATGTGCAGGCGATGGTGGAGCGATCCCGGATGAAGCACGCCGAGTGCATCCTCTGCGGACAGTGCGTGGACAGCTGCCCCCAGGGGGTGATCCGCTACAGCTTCAGCAGAGGAGTATGAGCCAGCTCCGGCTCTGCCTAATGATACGCCCCGAGGGCTGCCACCTGCAATGAAGCTCGCCTCAGGGACGCCAATCGGCCGCTGCCCGGTACGCGGACCGGAGCCAGCTGGCGGGTGTTCGGCAGGTTGATGCCGCTGATCCCGAAGGAGTAGATCTTGAGGGTGTAGCTTCCCTCCACGCCGGCCTGGTAGGCGGCGGTGGTGATGATGTACTCGCCATCTGCGGGGGCGAACACTTCCAGCCGGGAGATGTAGGTCTGATCGTTGTAGTCGTCGTTTTCCGCGTAGAAACCGCCGGGTCCGTCTGCCGTGAGCAGTGTGTCTAGCTGCTCGGAGGTCATCTCGAGAATGACGTGCTGGCCTTCCTCGAGGTGAAGCGGGTGCATCTCGCAGTACCCGTGTTCCTCCAGCTCCATGTCGTCGGGATCGAGGTACCCGTCGATCTGTCGGACATTCATCCGCTGCCCGAGCAGGATGCGCAGCGAGTACTCGCCCCGCTCGCCTCCCGCATAGGAGGTGGCGAACACCTCGTAGCGCCCGCCCGACTCGGCGATGAAGTCGATTCGGCTCTCGCTCTCCCCTTCGTAGTCGTCATTCACGATCCGCCTGCCGCGGGGCGGTTTGACCACCAGGAAGGGATCGAACTGATCCGAAATCATCGATATCACGACCCTCTGGTTCTGCTCCAGGATCACCGAATAGCTGTCGTAGTACTCCCCCTTCACCGAAACCATGTCCTGCTCGTCCAGCTTGCCGGCGTGGCTCTGCAACGGCCGCAGTCTCTCCCGGACCACGGTGAGCAGATACTCCCCCTGCTCCCCTTCCTCGTAGGAGCTGACCTTCACCTTCCAGCTCCCGGAAGTTTCTACGAGCGCATCGATGCGTGCGTCGCTTCCCTCCCCGTAGTCGTCGTTTTCGATCTCCCCGCCTTCCGGAGATTCGAGGAGCAGGCAGGCGTCGAAATCATACGAGCTCAGGCTGGCCACGATGCGCTCCCCCGCAATCAGCTGCAGGGGATAGGTGTCGAAATAGCGGCCGAGCTTGCTGTCCCCCGGGCCCAGCTCTCCCTGAAACCGGACGGACTGGGAGTGTCCCGTCGGGGCGGTGAGCAGTCCGGCCAGGATCAGCGATCCGAGCAGAAGGGGATAGAAGGAACGGAGCGGTCGGCTCATGGCATCCTCCAAACCCGGTTGGGTTCCAGCAGGGAATATAGCCCTTTTTTCGCGGGTTTTCCGTTTCCGGCGCCTGTTTCCGGCGCCTCTTTCCGGTTCCTGCATCCGCTGAGCGCTTGCGATGCCCGTCAGCGGCCAGCCCTCCGCCACCACCCCGCTGCATTCACTCCTTCGCCAACAGAGGGCTGCGCTCAGCCGAGTTTTTCGAGGATTTTCAGAGCGTGCTTCAGATTATCTTCGACGAAGGCCCTTCGCGACGGGGCCACCTGGTGCTCCCCGGGATTCCACTCCGAGTGCCAGTAGCCGATGCGCCCGTCGGAGTTGTGGGAAAGCAGCAGGTGCTCCCAGGCCTGCTCCACTTCCGGGCAGCCTGGACGGGACTTTTCCGCTTCCAGGATCGCCTCCCGCACCTTCCTGGTGAGATCCCAGAGAGGACGGGCCTCCCCCTCGGTGAAGGTCTCGATCTTCGTGTTGCCCAGGAAATCATCCAGGAACACCTCCCGCCGGGGCGGATGCTGCCGGATGAACTCGCCGATGGTGAGAAAGCGGGCTTCGGGAAGGGCGGTCAATCCGGACAGGAACTCCCGGAAAACATCCTCGGTTCCGTCGAAGCCGCTGTTGTAGGCATCGATGAAGATCGTCTCCGCGTCCCGCTTGAACAGCAGCAGGCCGCCCGGGTGCTCCCGGGCAAAGCGCCTCACCCCCTCGATCACATCCGCCACGGGCAGCCGGCCCTTCATCATCACTTTGAAAAAACGGGAGGGCAGGCCGGGAAGCTGGTAGGCGGCCGGCACCACGGTCATGCGCACGTCCCGGCTGGAGGCGTTGAAGGAGGTGTGGATCTCGCGGCTCTCCCCGGCCTCCGACCCGGCCCGCTGCCCGGATTGCGCGGCCAGGGCTTTTTCCAGGAAGCCGGCCAGCACGATGATCCACT
>JAFGQJ010000399.1 GCA_016935715.1 Spirochaetales bacterium | reverse complement strand
GGCTCCCAGGGCCAGAGCATGTTCAACATCGGCAAGAGCCAGGCCAAGCTCTACCAGCGCAAGAAGGAGAGCACCACCTTCCAGGACGTGGCCGGAATCGAATCGGCCAAGCGGGAGCTGCAGGAGATCGTCGAGTTCCTGAAGAATCCGAAGATGTTCGAGCGAACCGGCGCCAAGAATCCGAAAGGGGTGCTTCTGGTCGGTCCTCCCGGAGCGGGCAAGACCCTGCTGGCGCGAGCGGTGGCCGGGGAGGCGGAGGTGCCTTTCTACAGCATCACCGGCTCGGATTTCATGGAGATGTTCGTGGGCGTGGGTGCGTCCAGGGTCCGCAACCTGTTCCGGGACGCCAAGAAAAACGCACCCAGCATCGTATTCATCGACGAGCTGGATTCCATCGGCCGGCATCGAGGAGCCGGGCTCGGGGGCGGTCACGATGAAAGGGAGCAGACCCTGAATCAGCTTCTCAGCGAGATGGACGGCTTCGAGCCGAATCAGAGCACCATCGTGATGGCCGCCACCAACCGCCCCGACATCCTGGATCCCGCGCTGCTGCGGCCGGGCAGGTTCGACCGGCGGATCACCGTGGACCTGCCGACCATGAAGGACAGGGAGGAGATCCTAAGGATCCATGCCCGGGGCAAGCCGCTTTCCAAGGATGTGGAAATGGAAAGAGCGGCTCGGAGCACTCCCGGATTCAGCGGAGCGGATCTGGAGAATCTTCTCAATGAGGCGGCTCTGATCGCCGCCCGCAAGAAGAAGAGCGCCGTCGGCATGGAGGACATCAACGAGGCCTTCGACAAGATCCTTCTCGGCCTGGAGCGCTCCAACATGGCCTTGACGGAGGAGGAGAAGCGGACCCTGGCGTATCACGAGGGCGGGCACGCCCTGCTGGCGGTGCTGCTTGCCAACACCGACCCGATCCACAAGGTCACGATCATCCCGCGGGCCCGTTCCATGGGCGTCACCCAGCAGCTGCCGGAGCGGGACAAGTACATCTACGGCAAGGAGTATCTCCTGGACAGGATCGCCGTCATGATGGGCGGGCGCGCCGCCGAGGAGCTGAAGATCGGCACCGTGACCAGCGGAGCGGAGAACGATTTGAAACAGGCGACCAGGCTGGCTCGCAAGATGGTGCTGGACTGGGGCATGAGCGAGAAGCTGCAGCACCGCGCGCTGGGAAGCCAGCGTCAGAATGTTTTCCTGGGCGAGGAGATCGGGCAGCCGCGGGAATACAGCGAAGCCACGGCCCGGGAGATCGACGAAGAGGTGGCCAAGATTCTCAGCCGGGCCTACAGCCGGGCGGTATCCGCCCTGAGCGAGGAGGAGGACGCCCTGGACAGGATCGCCGCTGCCCTGCTGGAAAAAGAGGTTCTCGACGGACGGGAGGTCGAGCAGCTGGCCGGCAGGAGCAAAACGAGAGAGGAGGGAGCTTCGTGAGCGACAAGAAGGTGGTCATACTGCTGGAAGATCTTTTCGAAGATCTGGAGTTCTGGTATCCCTGCATCAGGATGCGGGAGGAAGGATTCCAGGTTATCAGCGCCGCGCCACAGGAGGGAACCTATCACGGCAAGCAAGGCCTGAGCGCCGAAGCAGACACCATCGCCGAGCAGGTTTCCGCCGAAGAAGTGGACGCCCTGATCATCCCGGGCGGTTATTCGCCGGACCGCATGCGCCGGCACGCGGCTATGGTGAAGCTGGTGAAGGCGGTGTTCGATCGGGGCAAGCCCGTGGCAGCGATCTGCCACGGCGGCTGGATGCTGGCCTCCGCAGGTGTTCTGAAAGACAAGAAGGCGACCGGCTTCTTCTCGATCAAAGACGACATGGAGAATGCCGGTGCCCGCTGGGTCGATCAGGAGGTCGCGGTGGACGGAAACCTGATCACTTCCAGAAATCCGGGAGACCTGCCCGCCTTCTGCAAGGCGATCATACGGCAGCTGCTGAGCCCTTCCCGGCGAATATAGAGAAGAGAGCGGAGCCTGCGCAGCAGGCAGGCAGGCAGGAAGTGCTGAAAATGATGGCAAAGACGGTCTGCCTGGTTGTATAGTGGAACCGTGAGCGCAATAGGAGAGACGATGTCGGGAAAGATACGGATCATACTGGCCGACGATCACGCGGTCGTTCGGGACGGGATCAAGGCGGTCATCAGACGCATGGGGGAGAACATAGCCATCGTCGGTGAAGCCGCCACAGGGAAAGAAGTGCTCGAGATAGCCCGGGACAAGGCGGTGGACGTGTTCGTCCTGGACCTGGAGATGCCCGAGCTGGACGGGATCGAGACCATCGGCAGGCTGAACGAGCGCCACGGTCCGGTCAAGGTAGTCATGTTGAGCATGTACGACGAAAAGATCCTCGTGGAACGGGCGATCCGCGCCGGGGCCCGCGCCTACATCCTGAAAGAGTCGGCAGCGGAGGAAATCATCAAAGCCATAGAAGAGGTCTACAGTGGGGGATACTTCTTCAGCCCCAAGATATCCGGCTACCTGGCCCAGGAGTTCCTCCATGAGCCCAGGGACAAGGGCTCCCGATCCCTGGATACCGCCCTGACCGGCCGCCAGACCGAGATCCTGAAACGGGTCTGCCAGGGATTGACGGAGAAAGAGATCGCCTACGAGCTCAACATCTCCCCGAACACGGTCCACGTCCACATCAACAACATCATGAACAAGGTGCAGATTCACAACAAGGCGGGACTGATCAAGTACGCGATCAAGATGGGGTTCGTCCAGCTGTGAGCGTACGCGGCATCGATCCGTACAGCCCCACCCCGCCGCCGGTGCCTTACGGTTTCGTAGAGCTTCCGCCCGAGCGGCCCCGGGAAAGCGAACCGGAGCCTGCCGCCGGACTGCCGTCGGTCGGCGGTTCCACAGAGGGCAACGGCGGACGCCGGGATGACAGCCCACCGATCAGAAGCTACCAGGGCACGCAGGTGGACACCTACGCCTGAGCCGGCGGCAGCCGCTCGGACCAGCGGGGGGGGTTCTGCGCACCGCTCTCGCCCCTGTTTGCCCCTATTTCGCCGCCTTGAACGCCCTCTCGCGGATGAAATCGCCATGCCAGCCGTGGTACCAAACCTCTCCCGAGTTACCGTTGACGCTGAGCATTCCCGCTGTTCCATTCTCGCCGAGAACATCGAAGGCAGGGGCCGCACTTACAGTCCGCCGGGCCGCCGCCATCCGCCCCCGCGACGCCCCGGACCCATCACGCTGCCGCCCATGTGGGCGTACTTGGCGTTCCACATCATGTTCGCGCCAGGCTCCGGAAACACCTCGCCGGTGTACTTGTTGATCAGCAGCTCAAAGGCATGGCGGTCCGTCTCGCGCTCTGCCACGGCTGCGTAGTAGTGGTTGCTGAACTCGACGACCCGGGCCAAACGCAGGGACACGTTCTGGATCTGACCGAGATACGCTCTGGCATTGTCGACGGCCTGATCCATAATCCCGGGTAACCCGGAATGGCGGTGAATATACCCCGAACGGACTATGGGGCGCTGAGCTCCGGGAAACTATGCTGTAAGTGTTGGGAGGGCAATGAAAAACTAGAGGAGTCGATATGGTATTCATCTGGGACCTAATCTTGGCCCTGGCGATCGGCGTCGTGCTGACCTTAGTCTTCACATTTGGGTTCAGGCGCCGCGGACCCTGGTCCAATGTGCTGCTGTTTTTTCTGGTCGTTTTTCTCGGGGCCTGGACGGCGGGTATCTGGATTCCGCCGCTGGGGCCGCCCCTGCGGGGTGTGTTCTGGGTCTCACCCCTGATGGTCGGGCTGATTCTGGCTCTGCTGCTGGCCGCATCCTACCCGGCCACACCCCGCGAACGATCGCGGGAAGAGATCAATTTGAAACCGGAGGTTCCCTCTCCGGTGGTCGTGGCGATGGACGTATTTTTCATCATCCTGCTGATCGTATTCGCCGCGGTCATCCTGATCGGCTACCTTCGTTGAGGAGGGGGAACATCGGACTGTTGTCCCGGCAGAGGCCTGCCGGGATGAAGAAATAACACACCAATGAGGAGGTATGATATGAGAGATCTTAAGACCTACAGAAGCAACCCGCTGCAGTTCTTCGACGACATGAAGGAGAACCTGCAGAACTTCTTCGAGGATTTCCCGGTATGGAGCGGAAACGGTCCGGCCGTGGATGTCCGGGAGGAGGAAAGCCGTTACCTGGTCGAAGTGGAGCTTCCCGGCATGGCGGAGAAGGACGTGGAGGTCAAGCTGGACGGCAAGGTGTTGAGCATCTCTTCGAAGAAGAAGGAGGAAACGGAGGAAAAACGGGAAGGTTACCTGCGACGTGAGAGGCGCAGCGCCGCTTTCCGCAGGAGCTTCTCTCTTCCTTCGGATGTGAAGCAGGAAGCGGTCAGTGCTGAGTTCAAGAACGGTCTGTTGACCGTCGAGCTGCCGAAGACCGAGGCGTCCAAGCCCCGGACCATCGATGTGAAATCAAAGGAGAGGTAGCTGCACTCTGCGCGCGGTTACTGGAACTCCGT
>JAFGQJ010000398.1 GCA_016935715.1 Spirochaetales bacterium | reverse complement strand
CTGTTCGAAACGGTGAGGGGAAACGGCGCATTCGGCAGCGCCGATGCGCCGACCCACCTGCTGCTCGTTGGAGCCGGTGTGGTCACGGCCCTGCCCATCATCTGGTTCGCCAACGGCGCCCGGCGCATCCCCCTCTCCCTGGTGGGTTTTCTGCAGTACGTAGCCCCCACCTGCCAGCTGTTGATGGGCGTGTTCCTCTACGGAGAGAGCTTCACCCTGACGCACCTGATCAGCTTCGGCCTCATCTGGCTGGGGATCATCGTCTTCACCCTCTCGACCTTTCTGAAGCGGGCTCCGCAGCCGATCGGCTTCAAAGTGCAAACATAGAGCGGATTCAGGATGAAAAGGCCGTCTGACAGAGAGGCTAACGCCCTGTCCGTTCTGTATAAATTCTTTCGCTCGATACGCCTGGCCATCGTGCTGATCCTGATCATCGCCGCGCTGTCCATCATCAGCACCCTGATACCGCAGGGGAACGAGGCGGCCTTCTACTTCCACAAATACGGTACCTTCTGGGGCCGGGTGATCCTGAGCCTCGATTTCCACGACCTGTTCCGCTCGCTGCTCTTTCTCATACCCGTCGCCCTTTTCTTCGTCAACCTTGCGGTCTGCGCGGCGGACCGCCTGCTGAGGAGGAAACGCGGCCAAGCCAGACCGAGGCACGGGCCCGACCTGATCCATCTGGGTCTGCTCCTTCTGATCATCGCTGCCATGTTCTCCGTGTTCGGCCGCAGAGAGGGCCTGGTCTACATGGGCACGGGGGATGAGATCCGGCTCCCCGGGAGCCATGTCCTGCGGCTCGTCGATTACCGATACGAGCAGTACGAGGATGGGCGGCCCAAGGACTGGATCTCCACCGTGGAGGTGCGTCGGGGGACAGAGGTGGTCGTCGATTCCTTCGAGATCGAAGTGAACAGGCCCCTGCGGATAGGGGGGATCAGGATCTATCAGGCTTCCTTCGCCCGGGAGCAGCGGGCCATCCTGGAGGACCGGGAGGGAAACAGCAAGCCGATCGCCGGGGGGCAGGGCTTCGAGATGGGAGGAACGATGATGGTTTTCCGCGGGATAGAGGCCGGCAGTGCCGTATTCGAGCAGTGGCGCAACCACACCCGCACCGCGGATATGAGAGTCGGGATCGGGGAGAGGGTCGGCGAATACACGGTGAGCGGGCTCGGCAGCCGGGATGTCACCGGTTTAAAGGCGGTCAGGGATCCGGGGTTCGTGCCGGTCCTCATCGCCCTGGGCCTGGTGGCCGCCGGACTTTGCCTCACCTTGATACAGAAGAGAAAGGACGGTGAGATATGATCGCCGCCATCGCCTTTGGGCTGTTTATCGCGGCTGCGGTCGTCCAGATCATTTTTCTGCTGGCGAGGCCGGGGAAGAACGATCCGATCAGCCACTACATCCTCCTGGCTGCGGCCGTGCTGCTGTTGGCCGTGACCGTCGACAGGAGCATGCGCATCCGCTTCGTGGCTGTAACCAATACCTTCGAGTCCCTCGTTTTCTTCAGCGCCATGATCGCACTGGTGCTGCTGGTCTACAAGCTGCGGGCCGGAGACGGGACCGTCCCCTTCGTCACCTTCGGCGGCACGATGGTGGCGATCGCCCTGCTGGCCATTGCCTCCTCCCCGATCGCCCCACACGACGTGGTTCCCCCGATCCCCGCCCTGCAGTCCTCCTGGCTGGTGCTGCACGTAACCCTGTCCTTCATCGGAGAGGCCTTTTTCGTTGTCGCCTTCGTCTGCGCGATCTGCTATCTCGCAGCCCGAAAGGAACAGACCAGGGAGCGCCTGGACAGGCTGACCTACACCACCGTGGCCATCGGTTACCCGATCTTCACCGCCGGCGCCCTGATCTTCGGCGCCGTTTGGGCCCAGACCGCCTGGGGCAGCTACTGGAGCTGGGATCCGAAGGAGACCTGGGCCCTGGTCACCTGGCTGGTGTACACAGCCTATCTGCACGCCCGCTTCGTCAAACGCTTGCGCGGCAGAGTCTCGGCGGTGCTTGCGATCGTCGGCTTCGCCTTCACCATGTTCACCTTCTTCGGCGTCAATTACCTGCTTCCGGGGCTGCACAGCTACGCCTGATTGGCGCCCGTCCCTCCGGCGCGGGATCCAAAAAAAACAAGAGAAAAAATTGGAATCTCTTCCCCATGTGATAAATTCATAGTCACCAACCCACCAAGTATCAAGAAATCAAGTCGAAGCAAAACGTCACGCAAAAGAGGGACAAATGATCGATGATTTGCGTGCTGTCAGCGACCCTCCCCGTTTGCGCGGGAGGGCGGGGATTCTCATCGTGTTCGGGGTCGCCCTGTGTCTGACTGGTCTGTTCGCCGGGCTGGAGCTCCCGGCCCAGAGTGCCCAGAGCGCTCCGGGCGTCCAGGCTGCCATCGTACGAAAAGGGTTGATCCTGGCCATGAACCATCCCCTCGACTCGGAGGCGGAACGGCTGTTCCAGGGCGTGGCCAGCCAGACGGTCCGGTGGGCGCTGGAGCGCCGGATGCTCGTGGTCATCGAAGCCACCACCCCCCCGGGAGAAGCGGCATCTCTGCACGATCCGATCGATCTTCCCGACGGCACCGCCGCTGAGGAGGTCGATTTCATCCTGCTGACCGAGTATGCCAGCCGTGGCAGAGAGCTCGAAATTCGCATGGCCTGGTACGATCCGCGCAGCGGCGAGATCACCGAAGAGGTGATCCGCAGGGGCCGCAAGGATCTGGTGCTCGACAAGATACTGAGGGAAGCTCTGAGCGAGCTCCTCTCGGCCGTGGAAAGCTCCCTGGAAGCCCTGGAACCGAGAGAGTTCGAGATCCCCGCGGATTCCGCGGCCGCCGTCAACGCCGGGTTCAAGCCCGGAACGGCCGGGATCGGCGGTCAAACCGGCGGGGGCTCCGCATCCGGCTCGGATTCCGCCTCCGGCAGCCAGCCCCGCATCGGCGGCGTGGAGCCGCCCTTGCCCGCGCCGACCGCGCCCGCCGCGCCGGCTCCGGAACGACCCGCTGCGGCATCTCCACGGGAGCGGCAGCGGCACTTCGATATCGGCCTGGGGTGTGCGCCCTTCGTGGCGACCGGGACGGCGAGCGAGTATTTCAAGCTGGGCGTCATGCCGGTCATGAGCCTGAGCTACCTGTTCCAGAGGGACATCAGCCGTTTCGGCGTGGGTTTGTACGGGGGCCTGAACGTCTTCACCGCCACCGGGGAGCTGGACAGCGCCGAGACGTTCCTGATTCCCATGGGCGTCTGCCTGCGCTACGAGATCGGCAGCGAACGCTACCCGGCCGTCGTGTTCGCGCTCGCCTCGGGACCGGCTCTGCTGATGATGAGCGAATCGACGGGAGACACGCTCCGGGGAATCACCGTTTTCGGGCGGGGATCCCTGGGGGTTCGCCTGCCCGTCGGAAGAGTCTTTGCGCTGCTGATCGAGGCAGGATACGACGTGTACTGGGAGCAGCCCCAGCCGATCATGGGCTTCAGCCCCGCCGTGTACACGACGGTCCGGCTTTAACGGGAAGAGAGGTATTCCGATGAATCGAAACACAGGGACAAGGATCCTGATCCTGCTGGCCGCAGCGGCCCTGGTCTCCCTGGCCGGCTGCAAGGATTTCTCCTTCTTCACGGAGCTGGGGGCCAAAGGTACGATCAGTCTCAGCCCCCCCGAAATCACGGTGATCACCGGCTCTCTCGTTACCTTCTCCGCATCCGGCGGCACTCCCCCCTACACCTTCGAGATGGCGAGCGGCTCGGGCACAGTCGATCCGGCCACCGGGCAATACGAAGCCCTGGCGCAGGGCATTGATGTCGTGATGGCCACGGACAGCATCGGCCAATCCGGCACAGCAACCGTGACCGTGGTCAATACCCTGGAGGAGCTGAAGATCAGCCCGACCTCGGCCAGCGTTTCGGTGGGCAACAGCATCTCCTTCGTAGCCACCGGGGGGGTGGGTCCCTATACCTACAGCATACAGACCAACAGCTCCGGATGCTCCATCGCTGCGTCCACCGGCGAGTATACCGCCGGCTCTGTCACCGGGGTCTCCGACACGATCGTCGTCACCGACTCCGACACCCCGCCCCAGAGCTGCAGCGTGCCCGCCGTGGTCAGCGTGAGCGCAGCGGTTACGAACGTGGATTACAGCATCTCCGCGGACAGCTTTCCCGCCGGGGCCATGGCCGGCGAAAGCCTGAGCGGGGATTTCACAATCTTCAACGGCGGCAGCGCCACCGGCACGGCGGACGTCTCCTGGTGGCTGTTCATCTCCGCCGACGGCGTCTTCGGAGGCGCCGGGGAAACCCTGGTGGACAACGGAGACGAGCCCGCCGACATCCCAGCCTCCGGCACTTTAGTCGTGACGCCGACCGGCAGCTGGCCCGCGGATCTGCTCCCGGGCAGCTACACCCTGTTCGTGATGCTTGCCTCCCCGGATGATCTGAACCACGGCAACAACGTGTACGACGCCGGCGCCATCAACCTGGCTGTCCCGAACGTGGATTACCGCGTGACCTCGGTGAGCGTCACGGGGGGCTATCTCCACGTCGGAGCCGCCATGAGCGGCGAGCTGGTACTCGAGAACGCCGGCACAGACGACGGCAGCGAAGACCTCACCTGGAAGGTCTACGTTTCCACCAATACGGCGGTCGATGTGGGGGACACCCTCATCGACAGCGGCACAGAAGGGGCGATGACCTCCGCCGAGGTTCCTCGCACCATCTCTTTCG
>JAFGQJ010000084.1 GCA_016935715.1 Spirochaetales bacterium | reverse complement strand
GGTACCGATCTGCGGACCCGGTTCATGCTATGTAGGTGATCTTCGCTTCCTTTCGGTCCGTTCGAAGCATCACGATGTGATCCGGAACTTCATCCAGCTTGATGGTCTTGGTCATCATGGGCAGCATGTTCATGCCGGTGGCCATGGCCGAGATCACCCGCGGGAAGGTCCCGTGCCCCGAATGCCCCTGGGAACCCACGATGCGGGCCCGCCGCACCTGGAGCACCTCCCCCGTGACCGGGATCTTCGCATCCGCCCGGGCCACCACCACGACTGTGCTGTTCAGGGTGCGTCCTTCCCAGATGATCTTCTCGATCTCGGGGTAGACCACGGTCGGCAGACCGGTGGCTTCCAGAAAGATCGAAGCGCCCATGCCCTTGGTCAGCTCCAGCACCCCTTCGGAGAGGCTGTCCTTGACCGGGTTGATCACCTCGTCGGCACCCAGCTTCCTGGCCAGCTCCCCCCGGCCCGCTTCCGGCTCGCTCATGATCACCTTGGCGGCCCCCTGCCGCTTCAGCACGGCGCAGGCGGCCAGGCCAACGGGCCCGGCTCCCAGGATGACCACGTTGTCTCCGGGCCGGATTCCCCCGCCCCGCTCGATCACCGCATTGTAGGCAACGCTGGTGGGCTCCACCATGCTGCCCAGCTTGAAGGCGTCGCTGTCCCCGTAGGCCTCCCGCAGAGGATCCAGGCTCCACAGCACCTTGGCCGGAAGGACGATGTACCGGGTGAAGGCGCCTTCCACGTTGAAGCCGATCTCATCGAGCCGTTCGCAGTGATTGGGCCAGCCGTCGGCGCAGGGCTTGCATGCTCCGCACCACAGCATCTCCTCCGCGCAGACCCACTCGCCTCCCTTGTAGGGCTTGTTCGTGGACTTGTCGAAAGCGCCGGGACCGGCCTCCACCACGACCCCCGAAAGCTCATGCCCCAGGGTGCAGGGGAACCCGGTCAAACCGGGGTACCAGATGTAGCCCTCATCGTCGGCCTGAGCCATGTGCACGTCGCTGCCGCAGATGCCGCAGGCCTTCACCTCGATCAGGACCTCCCCCGGGCCGGGCTTCGGCACCGGGACCTCCTCGATCTTCAACTTCGGATTTCGCCAGACCTTGCTGCCCAGATAGGTCTGTTTCCCTTCGATGTCTTTGGATCCCAGCTTGAAATCCGGCTTGGGATCCCAGTCCGCGTAGAGTCGGACCGCTTTCATCTTTTCGCTCATCGTATTACCTCCTGAAGCGTCAAAGTTTTTATATGGAGCACAACGAATGGATCATGACGACCACTCGAGCATCTCCTTCATGCTGCTGCATCCAGTATCCGCGCCCTCTCCGCCGGCTAACGGGTCAGCATTTCGATGCACCGCGCGGCGGCCCTCGAAAAATCGTCTTTCGCGAGCTCCTGCACCCGGCCGGAAAACGGCTCCAGCGCCACGTTCCCTCCGTATCCCATGGAGATCAGCCGCTCGATCTGCCGCAAGGTGCCCATCCTGTCCTCCCCGGTGATCAGCACCCGATGCTCGTCCCTCATCGCATCCCTGGGCAGGTCCTCTTCGACCCCGGACGCGTGAACGATGCCGAGCAGGGAAACGTCGAACCGCTGCTCGAGCTGCGCTCCGTCATCCGGTCCGAGGTAGTGGTGAAAGGTGTCGTAGACGATCCTGTAACACTCCCCTCCAGCCTCCCCGATCGCCCCGGCCGCTGCGAACACGGAATCCAGGGAGGATTCGGCAAAACCAAGGGGCTCCACGTAGCCCAGCATCCCCGAGTCCTCGAAAAGGGGCCGGAACTCCCTGAGGGACTCGACGGTGTCCCGCAGGGATTGCTCGCCGGTCCTGGAATCACCGCGGTCGTTGTTGGGGCACAGCACCACGGCCGGGCAGCCGATCGACAGGGCCAGCCGGATCAGGCTTTTCAGCTCCCGGACTGCGGCGCCCCGGCGGCCGGGAAGGTTGAATTTCTGCAGGGCATTGATCGTCAGGATTTCGATGCCGTGCTTCCCGGCCAGTTCCCTGATCTCGACGGGGCTCATGCCGTCGATGATCTCACCTCCCGGCAGATCGTTCCTCAGCTCCACCTTGTGCAGCCCCAGCTCCGCCGTCAAGGCGAAGAACTCGTCGATCCCCACCTTGGGATAGATGATCCGATTGAACGCGATTTGTGATTTTTTCAGCATACTCTTGCTCTCCGCCGACATCATATTACGGGTTCGGTCCGGTCCATTCGGACCAGCACGTCTATGTTTTCCTGCAGGCCGACGTCCATTTTCGTATAGATGATGTCGGCCGGAGGCTCCCTGCCTTCGATTATGTAATCGTAGAGCACTTTCATGGTCTGATAGCCCTGCCTGTAGGGATCCTGTCCGATCGCGGCGTGGACCCATCCTCTCTTCAGCAGGTCCACGATCTCGCGAAAGAAATCGAAACACACGACCCGCACCTTCCCTTCCAGACCCGCCTCCTGCAAAGCCCGCACCGTCCCGGCCGGACCGTTGCCGGTGGTGAGATAGACCCCGTCGAGCGTTTTCTTTCGTTCCAGGAAGGTTTTGACCAGCCGGTAGGCCTCTTCCTCGCTGTCGTGATTCTCCAGGATCTCCTCGATGACGACCTCCGGGAAGCGTTCCCGGAGAACCGCCCTGAACGAATCGAGACGATTTCGGTGCGCCATGACGTTCTGAAAGGCGACGATGACCAGGATCCTGCCCCGCCCCATCAGAAACTTGCCCATCAGCTCTCCGGCGAGCCTGCCGGCGGATTTCGAGTCCTGGCCGACGAAGCACAGCCTCCTGCTGTCCGCGGCGTCGGTATTCAGCGTGACGATCGCCGTGTTGTTCTCCACGGCCCTGTCGATCAACTCCGTGAGCATCGTGGTATCGGCGGGAGCCAGGCCGATTCCCTGCACGCCGCTGTCGAGCACCTGCTGCAGGATCGCGGCTTCCCTCTGCGGATCGTGTACGTTGGTTTCGTACCACTGGATCTTGATGATATGGTCGGCTAGTCCGGCCAGGAAGGAGTGGGCTCCCTCCTTCACATCCTGCCACAGTGGGTCCTTTGGGGTGATGAAGGCGATGTCCACGGTTTTCCCCGTGACCAGGAACTGGGCCAGCCGATTGGGAGAATAGCCGAGCTCCCGGGCCTTTTTCATCACCCGCTCCCTGGTTCCGGCGCTGACTCCTTTGCGATTGTGGATCGCTCTGTCCACCGTGCCCCGGGAGATGCCCAGGGAATCGGCGATGTCGCGTATGGTTGTGTTCCTTCGGTGATGAACGCGATTCATAAAGCGCTGCAGCCTGCCCTGCCCGTTGCCCGACTTCCTGCCCCGCACCATTTGCGTGCTCGAGCACGTTCATACTGTATCACTTCAGTCGCGGGAGCGCAAGCAGAAATGCGCTTCGTGTGGGAACGCGGAAACCGGTTTTCGTGAAATATTGTCGACGTTCCTGCAGGTGCTGTGTGGGGCCAGCCGGCCCTGCGAGGAGTCCGCACCGATCTCGTCGCAGGCGCCTGGCTCCCGGGGATCCCTCCGGTGCGGCGG
>JAFGQJ010000083.1 GCA_016935715.1 Spirochaetales bacterium | reverse complement strand
TATCGAACCTTCACCGGTATGGACGTCGAGGCGGGAGACATCGACCTGGTGAGCCGGCTGTTGTTCATGCAGCGAATGCACAAAACATACCCGGGCACGGGCACCGTCTGCACGGGAATCGCCGCGAAGCTTCCGGGAAGCGTGGTTTGGAACGCGCTGCCCGAGACAGCCCGGGGCAAGGGACTGCTTCACATCGGTCATCCCGCCGGGATCATTCCGGTAGAAGCCGAGGTGGACGGAGACGGTGATGCGGTTTCAATCCGGAGAGCGGCCATCTACAGAACGGCGCGGATGATCATGGAGGGACGCGTATATGTGCGCAAAAGTATCTTTGAAGGAGACGATTCATGAGTGAGAAAAAAGTCGCGGAGGCCGTTGCGCAGCTCGCCGTCGAGCTGACAATGAAGAAACTGCCCCGGGAAGCTGTTGATTACGCCAAGACCCTCGTCCTGGATGTGCTCGCCTCGATGATCGGCACCAGGCATGTAGAGTCCAGCAGGATCGCTGTCGAGCTGGCTCGCGAGTTCGGTGGTCCCCCGGAGGCCGGCATTATGGGTGAAGAAGGCAAGGTCGCGGTCGTCAATGCGGCCTTCGCAAACGCGATCCAGGCCTATGGATTTGATTTCATCGATGATCACAACGAATCCAATGCGCATCCCAGTGCCGCGACCATACCGGCGAGCCTGGCGCTGAGCGAAGCTCTGCACCGCAGCGGCGCGGAATTGATCGAGGCGATCGCTCTCGGCAACGAAGTCGTCTGCCGGCTCGGCTCCGCGTATCTGGGTCAGATGTACTATCAGGGTTTCCATCCCACCAGCACCTGCGGCACCATGGGAGCCTCGGTCTCCGCGGCGAAGCTGCTGAAGCTGGACCGCCAGAAGACGATTTTCGCCCAGGGGATTGCCGGAAGCATGGTTTCAGGACTGATGGCCTGGAACTCCGAAGGCTCCTACACGAAGCGTCTTCAGGCCGGGCACCCGGCCATGTGCGGGATCATCGCAGCCAAGATGGCCGAGAAGGGTTTCAATGGTCCCTCGGATATTTACGAGGGAATCGACGGCCTGCTGCACGCCTATTCGCACAAGGATCAGTACGACAAGAGCATCATCACCCGCGACCTGGGCAAAAAGTGGGAGTTTACCACCTCCAGCATCAAGGTTTATCCCTGTTGCCGCTATTCGGGGGGTCACCTGGATGCCTGCCTCGAAATCGTGGAGAAGCATAAACCGGATCCGCGGAAGATCAGGAAAATACTGGTGCGCTCCTCGAAGTACACGATCCGCCTATTGGCGGAACCGAGGAAGTGGGATCCCAAGAACATCGTCGATCTCCAGTTCAGCATGCCCTATCAGGCGGCGATCGCCTTCGTACGGGGTCGGGTGGGCGTGCAGGAATTCAACGACGAGAGCCTGCGGGATCCCCTGGCCCGGGAACTGATGAAGCTCGTCGAGGTCGTAGTGGACGAGGAGTTCGAGCGTCGCTATCCGAAGCAGTATTCCTCCGCGGTCACCATCACATTGGAGGACGGAACGGAGCACACGGCAGTGGTGGACAACCCGAAAGGGGACAAGAGGAATCCGGTCACCCACGGTGACGTGGAACGGAAATTCCGGGATCTGACGATTCCGGTAATCGGAGACGAATCTCGGGTGGGCAAAATCATCGACTTCGTGAATCGTCTGGAGGAGAGCAGGGACGTGGCCGAGCTCATTGCTCTGGCCAACTGCGGCTCCACCCGCTGAGCGGTCAACGGGACTGAACCACGAGTGCCTGGGCTCCCGTCGAGGTCAGGGCTCGACCGGCGTGGGGAAAACGCCCGTCGTAGTAGGCGCAGTCTCCCTTTTGCAGGACGAAAGTCTGGTCGCCGTATCGAAACTCGATGCGCCCTTCGAGCACGAAGAGCATCTCCTCGTAATCGTGCTGGTAGAGTTGTTTGATCTTTCTGCCTACAGGGTAGCTCAGCAGGAATGGCTCCATCTTCTTGTGAGTCTTTCGAAACGCCAGGGGACTACCGATATACGGGCCGTGGCTGACGATCGTGAGCTCGTGGGAGCGTACCACGCTGATGCTGTCCGATCGCTGCTGACTGTTGATGATCAGCTCTTCGACGGACATGCCCAGGCAGGAACCGATCTTGGCATATGTGGACAGGGGGGGAAATACCTGGGAGTTTTCGATCTTTGAGATCATGGAAACCGACAGGCCGCTTCGCTTGGAGAGCTCTTTGAGAGTCAGGCTTTGACTCAGTCTTGCTTCCCTGATCCGCTCTCCAATAGCCTTCGTGAGGTTGGAAATGTCCGGGCTGCTCATCTGCCGATTCCTGGTAATGCAGTATACAGGGTACTTTGGTATTCGGCACAGGGTTCGTCTACAGTCTATGAGAATGGCAGGGGTAAGTCAATAAAATTTTTTTCCTGACAGTAGAATGCAGGCCGCTCATTTCAGCCTGATGATCTCGTCCCGGGTGAACAGGGGCAGGGGCCGTCGCTCCTGCCCTTCGCTCAGCTCCACTCGGCCGCGCTCGCCGGTGATCTCGCCGATCACCGCCGCCGGCACTCCCCCCTCGATCAGCGTGGCGCAGGCTTTTTCCGCCTCTGCCGATGCGGCGGTGAAGAGGAACACCCCGGAGCTCAGGGCGCCCAGGGGATCGAGCCCGAAGTGTCTGCAGAGGATCTCCGTCTCCGGACGCACGGGAATCTTCTCGCGAAACAGCCTGATGCCCACTCCGGAACGCTCGGCGATCTCATGCACCCCGGTTGCGATTCCTCCCTCGGTGGGGTCGTGGGCCGCCCCCAGCCGGACTGCCCCCAGCAGCTCCCCCTCCCGGATGATCGAGATGCCCGGATCGTACAGCCACCGCAGCACCCGGTCGTAGCGCTGCCGACCGAGCAGCTCCCGGCAGATCTCCGGTTTCTCCCGGGCGATCAGGGTGGTCGCCTCGAGGGCGGTCCACTTGCTCATGACCAGCAGCTCACCGGGATGGGCGTCGGATGTCCGGGTAGGTCTTCCCCGAAGAAACCCCACCGCCTGGGCCGAGATGACGATGCGGTTGACCGCCGGGGTAACCTCGGTGTGACCTCCAACCCAATGGACGCCCGCCTTTCGGGATGCCTGATCCAGCTCGGTGAAGATGGTCCGCAGCCGTTGCTCCCGGGTTCCAAGGGGCAGGAGGACGGTAGTAACCAGGTACATCGGCTTCCCGCCCATGGCGACGATGTCATTGGAGTTCACCGCGACCGTGTAGAAGCCGATGTTTTCCTCGGTGAAGGTAATGGGATCGGCGGTGAGGATCAGCTGTTTGGATCCTCGAACCACCGCAGCGTCTTCACCGACTTCGGCACCAACCAGGATGTCGGGGCTGTCGTGAGCGGTCAGATCGAGAAGCTTCTCCAGTCGTTCCCGTGGAAGTTTTCCCTCGGCGAGTGTCTGCGAATGCTCGATCATGGCTACGAGAATAGCGATGCTTGACTTCTTTGTCCAGGTAAATACAATAATGACAGTATGGCGACCCGACTACAGGAATACAGAGAGAAGTATTCCGAACAGACGATCCGGTTCAACCCCTATGCCGTCAAGAAGATGGGGCTCCAGCAGTCCCAGACTCTGCTCAAGCTGGAAGACTACATGCTCATCTGCGCTCCCTACCAGCTGTCCATGGATCGGGTCGTGCTTCTGGTCATCCTCAGCCGTGACGAGATCAGTTTTTTCCAGCAGTTTCAGAACAAGCTGACCTCGGTCAACATGTCCTTCTTGAAGCCGACGAACAAGAATCCGATCAACCTCTTCATCCGCGGAACCCTCACCCGTCTGGGACCCGTAAAGGGCAGGGACAACGTAAGCTTGTTCGAGGTGGTGTACAAGAACTGTCCCAATGACCTGGTCGAGATCATAGGAGACTATCTGCTGGCCTACGAATCCCTCCAGGGGCAGTTCGAGACGTACAAGGGTCGGGAAGTCGAGATGAACGAGCAGGCTGCGCGGACGATGCGCTTCAACGATTTCGTCGAGTCCCAGATCGGCGGTCAGAAGGTGCAGACGAAGCTGATCTCCATGGGTGTCAACAAGATCGCAGTGGAGATCCCAGGCCGGCTGCCGGCGCCGTCTGCGGGCCAGTTGTTGGCCTCCAAGCTGTACTTCCAGACTCATCAATTCGTGATCACCGGGAAAGTAACGGCCGTAGATGCTCTGGGATCGGGGGGGAAGAAGATCAGCATGGAGATCGGTTTCACCCCTGAGATGGTCGAGATCATGGATGACTACTTCTTCCGAACTAGCTTCAAGAAGGAATAATCCGGCCGATCCCATAGCCGATGCGGCTCGGCGGCATTTCGCCATTCCATACCTGTATCCGATTCAGCGCTTCGTTATCTCGAACATGCTGGAGGAGAAGAACCAGATCGTCGTCCTTCCAACCGGCTCCGGGAAATCCCTGTGCTACCAGCTGCCCGCCCGCATCGGCGGGGGGTTGACCGTGGTGGTGGTTCCGCTGCTGTCGCTGCTGACCGACCAGCTGGAACGCTGTCGGCAGGCGGGGCTGCACGCCGAAGCCATCAGGGGAGGCCAGAGCCGTGAGCAGCGGCAGCGGGTACTCAGTGAGCTGCGCTGCGGAGCCGTCGAGCTGCTGTTCACCACCCCGGAGTCTCTGCGCCGGGTGAGCCGGGAGCGATTGCCCGGCGACGGCCGGATCGTCCATGTGGTCGTGGATGAGGCGCACTGCATCTCGGAATGGGGGAGCAGTTTCCGCCCTATCTATCTCGAGCTGGGCGGGATCATCCGGAATCTGGAACCCCGCTGCCTGACGGCTTTCACGGCAACGGCCGGTCCGCGCATCGTCGAGAAGATCCAGGAAGTGCTGTTTCCCGAACAGAGGGCCGCGGTTCTGACTGCGGACCCGGACCGCCCCAACATCCGCTACAGGGTGGTCCCGACGCTGAGCAAGAGCCGTTCGCTCCGCCTGCTGGTGGGCTGTTCCCCCAAACCGGTCCTGGTTTTCGGCCGCACCCGATCCGCGGCGCAGCGGGCCGCGCGAAACCTGAGGCGCTCTCTCCCGGACCTGGACGCCCGCTTCTACCATGCAGGTTTGGAGCGGGAGGATCGGGAGCGGGTCGAGGCCTGGTTCAAGGGTTGCCGCAACGGGGTGCTGGCCGCCACATCGGCCTACGGAATG
>JAFGQJ010000082.1 GCA_016935715.1 Spirochaetales bacterium | reverse complement strand
GGCGCAGGTTGCGGAACAGCCTGTCGGGGAGGTGAGAAGCTCCCCTCCGTTGCCTGCTGCTCCTGCCCCACAGCAGGCGCCGAAGGCTCGACGCTCTGCAGCTCCGCCGCCCGGGCCAGCAGCGTGGTGTCCTCCGGTACGGTGCCGGCCTGCTTGAAGAGCACGGACAGGGCCAGCAGCATCGCCACGATGGGAAACTGCCAGGCGAAGACCGGCCTGGCCGGTGCAGGAGCGGACTGCTCCCGGATCGAAGCATCCTTGAATATCAGCCGGTAAGGCCCGAAGATGATGCGGTCATCCTGCTTCAGCTCCTTGTGCCTGCGGGGAACACCGTTCACGATAACCGTGGAGTCTGCTGACAGTTGGGCCTGCCCCTGGCGATAGTCGATGCGGAACCTGGCTCCGGAATCTGCGACCTCGGGAAGCAGTAGATCGGCAGACCCGGCGGCAGCAACGACCACCGGGTAGTAGTCGAAATTGTGGAGGCCCTGATCGCCGCGGCGGTTTCGCACCTGGAGCTGAAGGTTGAAGTAGCGCGTGGGGGGTATCCGGGTTTTTTGCACGGCCTTCAGCCAGAGCCAGGTTTTTCGCAGGGTCAGGGTCACCAGGAGAAGGCCCACTGCCAGGAAAATCCAGGAAACCGACAGAAGCACGCCCCGGCGCAGATTGTCCATCATGGCCGCCTGCGCTTCATACGGCCCGGCAAACAGATATCCCGGCGCTGCGAACACGAGCAGCCAGAGCACGGCGAGGAGCAGGGGGCCGAAGCATGCCCCGTGCTGCCTGCTTCCCCGGCTCATGGCTGAAATCCTGCTCTGGCCGCTTCGGCCAGGGATGAAACCGGCGAGCAGAGCTCCGGCAGCTGCGCCTTCTGCTCCTTGGGATGTGGGGAAATCAGCCGGGAGAAGCCCATCTCCTGCACCGCCTTGATTCGCCTGTCCAGATGACCGACGGGACGAACCTCCCCGGCCAGGCTGATCTCCCCGACGACGGCGGTCTTCGCAGGAATCGGCTGATTGATCCGGGCGGAGTACAGGGACAGGCACAGGGGCAGGTCGATCCCGACCTCGCCAATGCGCATCCCGCCGCCGACGTTGACGTAGATATCCTGATCCGACAGCCGAACCTTGAGGTGCTTCTCCAGCACCGCGGCCACCCGGGAGACCCGGGCCGAATCGATCCGTTCGGAAAAAACCCGCGATATCCCCCCCTTGGCCGGTACGACCAGGCTCTGGATTTCCACGAGCAGGATCCTCGACCCCTCGTACACCGGTGCCACCGCCACCCCGGGCGGCTGCTCTCCCGTGCGATGGGAGAGAAACACCGAAGCTGGGTTGTCCACCTGCCTCAGACCCTGCTCCCCCATCTCGAAGATGCCGATCTCGTCCACAGACCCGAAGCGGTTCTTCGCGCAGTGCAGGATACGGATTTCCGCGCTGCCCGAATCGAAGTACAGCACCGTGTCCACCATGTGCTCCACGACCTTCGGACCGGCGATGTACCCCTCCTTGGTCACGTGCCCCACCAGGAAAAGGGCGGCTCCGTGACTCTTCGCCCAGTCGATCAGCTCCTGGGTGCAGAGCTTGATCTGGTTCACCGTCCCGGGAACGCTTCCTATATCCTCGCTGTACACGGTCTGGATCGAATCCAGGATCACCACGATCGGCTTGACGCTTTCGCACACTCGAAGAATCGCGGAAAGCTCGGTTTCGGAGAATACCTCGATCCTGCTGCTCCGCAATCCCAGCCTGTCCGCCCGCAGGCGGATCTGCGCAGGCGATTCCTCCCCGGAAATGTAGAGAACCCGTCCTGCGCCGCCGATGCCCGCTGCCAGCTGCAGCATCAGCGTCGACTTGCCGATCCCCGGTTCCCCGGCCAGCAGCGCCACCGAGCCTTTCATGACCCCCCCGCCGAGCACGCGGTTGAACTCGGCCAGCCCGGAGTCCAGCCGCAGGGCTTCCTTGGTTTCGATGGACGCCAGCGGCCGGGGATGGCCGTGGGGCCGCTCCCCGATCTTCTTCACCGATGCGGCCCGGGCCGCTTCCTCGAAGCTGTTCCAGCTGCCGCATTCGGGACATCTGCCCAGCCACTTGGGCTCTTCGTGCCGGCATACGGTACAGATAAAGGTTGTTTTGGCCTGCGACTTGGAAATGTGCCTCTCCCCCTCTAGTTAGTTGATCGGCACGGTCCGTTCCCCGGTCCAGCGGAAACCGACTATGGACTCGAGAGTATACAGAGACAGCTCGAAGGAATACTCCCTTTCGAGAAGGGACAACTCACGCTGCAACAGGGCAATCCGGGCCGTGCCCCACTGCTCCCGGGTCGCAAGCTGCTGCTGGAACGCCAGGCCTGCGTTCTTCGCCTCCTCCCGGGCCTGGAGGAGTGCGCTTTCCGCCTCCTGGAGCTCCGCCCACCGGAGACGCAGCGCTTCCACCGCCCGCCGGGTTTCCAGCCGGATCCTCTTGCTCACCAGATCAACCGCGATCCGGCTGGCTTCCAGCGACTCCTGCGCCTGACGCATCTGATGCGCCGAACGGCCGGAGTCGAACAGGGATCCCCGGGCCCCCACGCCTGCAATCAGATCGAGATCCCAGGTCTCATCCCAGCTTTCTTCGCCCCAGGGGATCGTTTGGCCGGAGATCTCGAGAGAGAGATTGAAGGAAAGATCGGGACGAAGGGCGGCTTCGCCTCGGACACGTGCCAGGTTGACCAGGGCCTGCTGCTGTTCCAGCCGGGCCTTTTTCATAGCGGGCGAGCTCGCCAGGGCCTTTTGCTTCAGCTCCACTTCGGCAAGATCCGGCAGCTGCCTGCGAAATCCGGTGCTCAGCTCGAGGTTTCCAGGCTCCACGTCCGTGTACAACGCCAGCGCCTCCAGGCTCGAAGCGTGGGCCTCCCGGGCCTGGACGATCCGCCGCTGCACCATGGAGATCTGCGTCCGGGCCTGCAGCAGCGACAGCCGATTCGCGGATCCGAGCTCGAAGGCCCTCTGCCTATCCTGTGCGATCTCTTCGAGAATGTCCAGGACCTGCTCCAGCAGCTCGGCGGAGCGCCGGGCCAGGAGAGCCGCAAAATAGGCGGCGTGTACATCCTGGTGCAGCTGCCGCCGGCTGTGCTCTAGCTCCAGGCGGGATTGCGCCAGTCCCAGCTCGGCCAGTTCCGCCGAGCTCTTCAGCTTTCCCCAGGTGTAGAGGGGCTGGCTGAGCTGGAGAGAGAGCTCGAAGTAGCCGTGGCGGGCATCTTCCACGAAGGTCAGAGCTTCGGCGGGTATCGGAAACGGATCGGAGGGCGAGGAGGGATTCGGAATGACGCCGAGCTCTCCGGCCTGCACGGCGATGCCCTCCGGAGGGCTGGCAAGACAGCTGCCGGAAGCCTGAAAGGTCAGCTCCGGGCCAAAACGGCTCCGGGTCTCGGCCAGGTACATCCCGGCTCGCTTCACCGCGCTTCTGTCCAGCATCAGCACCTCGCTGCGCTGCCCCGCCAGCTCCAGCACCCGTTCGAAGCTCAAGGGCTCGGCCGGCAGGCAAGCCGGTGCCCAGAACACGCG
>JAFGQJ010000397.1 GCA_016935715.1 Spirochaetales bacterium | reverse complement strand
GTCAGGCCGATCGTAAATAAAAAGTACCTCACCTTCCCCCAAGCCTTCGGGGGCGAGATCGTGCGCAAGGCGCTGCATCTGCTCATAGCGTTCGTACCGCTGCTGGCCGGTGTGGACGTGGGAGCGACGATGATGCTTCTGGCAGGAGGAACTCTCTTCTACGTGTTCGCCGAGCGGCTTCGAATCGAAGGCCGTCCCGTCCTGTTGATCTCCGATCTGACGATCATCGCTTCCCGCGAACGGGACAGGGGCCGGTTCGTTCTCGGCCCGGTGACTCTGGGCGTGGGGGCCATGCTCTCGCTGCTGCTGTACCCCTCCACCGCCGCGGCTATAGCCATCTACGCCCTGGCCTTCGGCGACGGCTTTGCCAGCCTGGCCGGAAAGCTCTTGCGCAGCCCATCGATACCGTTTACCCGCAACAAGACCCTTGCCGGAACCCTGGCCTGTTTGATCGCCGTATTTCTAAGCACCTGGAAGTTGACCGGACGCCTGTCCGTCGCGATATCGATAGCCATCTCGGCCACGGTGCTGGAGCTCATTCCGATCCGGGATTTCGACAACCTCATCCTCCCGGTCGGAACCGGTTTTGTCGCGGCCTATATCCTCCAGCTGTAAAGCGGATCAGATTCTAGAATCCCAGATAGAAAACCACGATCTGTCGGACGAAAACGACGAAGCCGGCAGTCAGCGCTGCCGCGCCCAGCGCGATCGGCAGCGGCGCCACCCCGTACTGGAGGAGCTCCCGGCCGGCCAGCAGCAGCAGCGCCGCCGGTGCGGCAACGGCGAAACGGCGGCTGCGCCGCAGGCGGGCCGCCACCAGAAAATTGATCGTCATCAGAATTACGAAAATCGAGCCCACGAACCGGTATCCCTGGAGATCGCCGAGCTTGAACAGGAAAGTCACCTCATAGAGACTGGTGTCCAGTGGGAGGATTCCCGCCAGGGTGAAGGCCAACACCACCATGCCGCCGATCAGCACGGGATACTGGGTGTACTTCATCCCGACCGCATACAAACTGGCAACCAGCAGGCACAGCAGGCCGAAAACGCGGGAGAACAACACCACCCGGGTAACCAGGATATGCAGGTAGAGCGGCAGGCCGAAGGCCTGGAGTACCAGGTTGCCGACACGCCAGGCTTCAGGGCACAGAGACAGGCAGAAGAGCATTACAAACAGGAGCTCCGTCGAATCGGTACGCCGGTACAGCCTGCGCACTCCCAGATTGGCAAACACGGCAAAGAGGAGCAGGGAGCCCATGCCGGCCAGAGCCGCGATGCGCAGAAATTCCGGCCCCGGCATGCTGAGCAGCAGCAGCCACGGAGGCAGGGGATTTACCAGATCTCCCAAAACGTCCGGCAGTACTTCCAGTTGGAAAACCAGATAGACCATCACCGCGAATACAGCCAGATGAAACAGGGAGATTGCCGCGACGACGACGGCGAGACCCCTATGGAAGCGCGTTGCCATAGTTGAATCAAAGCAGAATTTGATGTTCTGGTCAAAGGAGCGGGTGCAAAGGGGGGTGAAAAAACCTACAGAAAACCGAGAACTGTTCGATATTGTCTATAGGAGTTCCTATGCGCATTAGAGGTTTCCTGATCATCATCTTTCTCGCCGTATGCGGTCTTCTGTTTGCCGGGGATTATGCCACGTTTCAGAATCTCGGTTTTTCTGCGGACAGCCGGTACTTCATGTTCGGCCAATACGGTGCCGATGAAGAATCCGCTCTGCCCTACGCCGAGATTTTCGTGGTCGACGTGGCGGCAAACCGCTTCGTCCCGGGTGGCGTGGAAGAAGCCGCCTACGACAATCCGATCCAGCCCGGGGTGGACGGCCGGGGAGCGCTGTTCAATCTTCTCACCGATTCGGTAGAGTTGAAAAAACGCTGGCGAATCGATCACACCCTGACCGGGCGTCTGGTATACATCCTGCTCGACGGCGCTCAGCCCAAGAGCCAGCTCGAATTTCGGGATTTCCAGGACAAAAAGAAGTACCGCATCACCCTCGTCCAGTCCGCTCGGGGAAGCGGAACCGAGGTGAGCTCCTCTTTCCACCTGGTAATCACGGTGGAAGGGGAATCGGGCAGCTTCGCCACGCACACCGTCGGACTCCCCGATTACTGGCGAAAAGGGGTGCGCAGCTACAAGATCAAGCAGGTGCTGCTGGCCCCGGACGAACGTTCCGTTGTCATGGTGATCGAGCGGGAGGAGCAGGACTCCTCCGGAGTCAACATCCGCTACATGGTGGAGACCATCCGGCCATAGTTTCCTGCATGCAGGCTCGTAAAACAAACCCACCGGGATAACCAGGAGGAACCTATGAACACAGGAAGAAGCACGATCCTGATGCTTGGGGCACTGATTTTTCTGCTCTGCGTACCCTTGCTCTATTCTCTGGAGGTTTATGACCATCCGGAGATCGGACGCTACGAAAACTCTTCGATAATCCACCAGGAATCGAGCAACTTCAACCAGTACCGTCTGGGGCTCGCGGCTGCTCAGGATGAAAAGTTTTCCGAGACACTCACGGTAGAAGGCAAGGTCACGATGACCCTGTACAGCGGGCCCGAAGACGCCTCATCCTTCGAAATCATCCGCGCATATGAAAAGCTGCTGCGGTCCAGGGATTTCGAGATCCTCTTCTCCTGCGGGAAAACCGACTGCGGCGGGCAGTTCCTGGAAGCGTTCTACGCCCTGGCTCCCTTTGCCAGCGATCCCGGCTGGAACAACTCCGCCCCGATCACCCAGGGAAACGCTGAATCTTCCTACGTTCTGGTGGCGAAATCGCAGAGCGAAGAAACGACGATGTACGTGAGCATCATCGTGTCCCAGGGCTGGTGGAGCTATCCCGTGTACAAGCTGGACGTCGTGGAGGTGCAGGAATTCGAGGGGAAGATTTCGAGCGTCGCAGGACCGGAGGGAGAGACAGGGGACACGGGCAAAGCCCCTCCCGAGCCCCGGGCGCCCGTCCGCAGACCGCTTCGCTTTGGACTGCAGCTTTCCAGCGACTCTTATTTCGGCTTCCTGGTCTATGCGAATCGCTTCGAGGTGAGCGCAAAAGCCCAGGCCATGCTCTACGACTACCCGGGTAGTACCGATCCCGATGACGGGATATTGATGGTCGGCGCTCACACTTCCTTCCTGTTCAAGCCCACGGACAATGCCGATCTTGGTGTCGGTGTCGAGGTCCGCAGAGGCATCAAATTGTCTGGAAATATCGACTACGTCCAATACATGGATGGGGGACCCAGGCTCAGCCTCAACTACCACCTGGGCGAACACATCCTGCTGTCCGGGGTGCTGTACCCCGCCTGGGTCGTGGTACGGGAAACCTCGGTAGCCGACAGCTTCACACTCGACGCCAAGATACCCTCCGCCGCGGTGGCGGTCGGCTTCCTGTTCTAGAGTGCGAGGCACGGCATCCTGCAGCCTCGCTGCTGCGAATTTCCCCTCCCTGAAAGATGTGCAAAATGTACATCTTTCGAGGGGGCAATTTTCATCGACACCGGCGCCGGAGAAGCGCACGGAGCGGATGCCCCGCGTCTTGACAGCCGATCTGCACAAATTCTAAAATGCCACACGAATCGGACCAATCAGACAGATTTTTCAGCCCTACCTGACCGTTACAGGAGAAGAGCAGTATGGCAAAAACGACGATCAAGAACATCGGCATCATCACATCGGGAGGCGATGCCGGCGGATTGAACGCCGTGATCCGGGGCGCCGCCCAGATGGCTCTGGCCCAGGGGATCAACCCGTACGTCATCCCCAACGGATACGCCGGCCTGTACAACCT
>JAFGQJ010000396.1 GCA_016935715.1 Spirochaetales bacterium | reverse complement strand
GGTGGAGGGGATCGGACGCAAGCGCATCGACGCCCTCAAGGCTGCCTGGAAGCAGCAGCGGGAGATCCGCCAGGTCATGATCTTTCTCCAGTCTCACGGCGCCGGGGCGGCCCTGGCCGCCAAGATCTACAAGCGCTACGGGGACCACTCGATTGCCGTGGTCCGGGAAAATCCCTACCGGCTGGCCCTGGACATGTTCGGAGTGGGCTTCCTGACCGCCGACCGCATCGCGCGGGCCATGGGCATCGCCGCGGACAGCCCCTCCCGGGCCCAGGCCGGGATCCTGCACGTCCTGGAGGAGTGCAGCGCCGAGGGCCACATGTACTACCCCCGCACCGCCCTGATCCAGAGGTGCCAAAAGCTTCTGGAGATCGACCGGGAGATCATCGCCGACGGCCTGGATTGCCTCGCCCGGGAGGACAGGCTGATCGTGGAAGAGGTGCCGGACAGGCAGGCGGAGCCGGCCGTGTATCTGCCCGCCTTCTACCGCGCGGAGACCGGGATCGCCCTGCTTCTCTCCCAGCTGCTGAGAACCCCGCGGGAGACCCGGAGGATCGACGGGGAGAAGGCCGTGGCCTGGGTCCAGGAGCGGATGGAGATCGTGCTGGCCGACCGGCAGAGGGAGGCCCTGCGCACGGCCCTGGAGAGCAAGGTCATGGTCATCACAGGAGGACCGGGAACGGGCAAGACCACGATCATCCGGGCGCTTCTTCTGATCCTCAAGCGCGCCGGCGTGCGCTTTCTCCAGGCCGCGCCCACCGGCCGGGCTGCCAAGCGGATGCAGGAGGCCGGCGGGGAGGAGGCCAAAACCATCCACCGCCTCCTGGAGTTTTCCCCCCGGGAGGGGGAGTTCAGGCGCAACCCGGGCAATCCCCTGCAATGCCACTGGCTGATCCTGGACGAGGTCTCGATGATCGACGCCCTGCTGATGTATCACCTGCTGAAGGCCCTGCCCCCGGAAAGCTCCCTGGTGCTGGTGGGGGATGCGGACCAGCTGCCCTCGGTGGGGCCGGGCTGCCTGCTGAACGACATCATCCACTCGGGAAGCGTTCCGGTGGTGGAGCTAAACGAGATCTTCCGCCAGGCCGAGGCCAGCCGCATCGTGGTCAACGCCCACCGCATCAACCTCGGCCTGATGCCCGAAAAGCAGCCGGAAGCGGGGGATGAGGAGGGGGACGAGGATTTCTTTTTCATCCGCCGCGAGAATCCGGAGGAGGTGGTGCGGCTGATCCTCAAGCTTTGCCTGGAGCGGATCCCCTCGCGTTTCGGGATGGACCCGGTGGAGGAGGTCCAGGTGCTCTCCCCGATGCACCGGGGACCGGCCGGCGTTACCAACCTCAACCTGGTGCTCCAGGATGCCCTCAATCCCCGTGCCCTGGAGATCGCTCACGGGCAGCAGCGCTTCCGGCAGGGGGACAAGGTGATGCAGATCCGCAACAACTACGACAAGGAGGTGTTCAACGGCGACATCGGCCGGGTGGAGTCGATCGACACGGGGGCGCGCACCCTGGCGGTGCGCTACGAGGACAAGCGGGTGCGCTACGAGAGCACGGAGCTGGATGAAATCACCCTGGCCTACGCCGTATCGGTGCACAAGTCCCAGGGCTCGGAGTTCCCCGCCGTGATCGTACCGGTGCTGACCCAGCACTACCTGCTGCTGCAGCGCAACCTCCTGTACACGGCGGTGACCCGGGGCAAGCGCCTGGTCATCCTGATCGGCACCAGGAAGGCCCTGGCCATCGCCCTGAAAAACACGGACACCCACGAGCGTTACACCGGCCTGCGCGCCCGGCTGGCCGCCGGGCCCGCCGTCGGGCCGGCGGCGCCGTCCGATGCAGCCCCACCGCCCGCACGGGGCTGAAAGAAGTGCCGGAGAGACGTTCGAGGTCTTGAACCGCGGGCGCGTCGCAGCCCACGTGGTTCCGCCGAGGTGCACGGCCTGGTCGTTGATCAAACGGACCCTCTGGGTTCCCGTCATGAAGAACTCGAAAACCTTTTGTCTCATCGCTTCTTCCCCCTGTAGCTCGCAGGGTACCGTGACCGCTGTCGTACTTATCAGGTGTTCCGCTCCAACTGCAGCCGAAGAAGCTGCGAAAGGGCCAGTAGTGCCCAAGGATCAAGGTGTGCGTGTTCGTATAGGGTGTACTGCTTCGCTTCAGGCGAGATCATCCATCGTGGGATCTCGAGGTGACCGCCAGGTGGGTCTACGACGACCAGCGACCCCTGCCGATCGCGGGGCGTCCAGAGCACTACCAAATCGTGGCCGTACCAGGGGTGAAACGGGTGATGAACCCTGACCCGCAAATTTACCCGCCGGACGGCTCCTGTATCATAACAAAATCGATCCAATTGTCCAGATTGATGACACGCCCGGAGGCTTGGGGGTAGGTTTCATACCAGGATCGCGGAATCCGTCCTTTTCCGGGTTGAAACTTCATCTCGAATCCGTTCAACTGTCCGCCCCTTTCTTCTACATAGTCCAACTCCGCTCCTGTGTAGGTCCGCCAAAAGTAGGCATTTGTGGACATTCCTGCATACGCCAGGGCTTTTCGCCTTTCGACGACAAGAAAGTTTTCCCACAGTCGCCCTGCGTCGTTGCGTTGTGACAGAGGCAACAGGTTGTCGATGACGACGTTGCGAATGCCCAGATCCTGGAAATAGATTTTTTTCATCTTCGTTACCTCCTTGCGGAGGTTCTTGCTGAAACCGGGCAAACGAAAGATTACGAAGGCCTTCTCGAGAAGGTCTATATACGATTCGACTGTGTCCCTGGCCATGCCCAGTTGAACTGCCAGTTCCTGAATCGAAACCTCGGAACCTGTCTGGAATGCGATCAATCTCAGTAGATCTCGTATCTTCTGGCTATGACGAATCCCTGCCAACTCCAAGATGTCTTTGTACAGGTAAGCAACGCTGATTTCCCGAAGATACTGCTCCTTTTCTCGGTCGTTCTCAAGGGAAAAGATCTCAGGATACGATCCAAAGACCAGAATGGCGTCCAGCAGCTGTTGAATCTCGAACGGGTTATGGAGCTGCGCAAGCTCCGCCACTGAAACTGGATACAGGATGTGCGTCCACGTCCTCCCCGTAAGGGGTTCGCTAACACGATTGGCCAGTTCGAATGAAGAAGAGCCGGTAGCAACGATTTTCAGATCGGGGATTCCATCGTGAAGTATCTTCAAATTAATGCCGATGTCTGGTACTCTTTGGGCCTCGTCTATAAATACAAGATCATACCCCGCAACCAAACGCTTCAGGGTGATCAAATTCCTGCTCGACAAGGCATCGATATACCTGAGCTCGTAGGCGTTTATCTCCAAATACCTGAAGGGTAGTTTCTCCAACAATCCGCGGACCAAAGTGGTCTTACCTGTTTGCCGGGCGCCGTACAATACCACTACTTTATTGCTTTTTGTCAGTCGTCGTTCCAGAGTTGTACTCAGACTCCGAGGTATGAACATCATCTCCCGGATATAACATGAATTTCGATGATTTACAAGCGCAATTAGCGTTAATTAAGCCAATACGGGCATCAACATCTGTATGGTTCTGGCGTATCAATCGGCGGGGGAGTTTTTGCGATGGAATCCCCATTTTCACTGTATCGTGTTGGAAGGCGGCTTCGATGAGATGCCAGGTTCGTGC
>JAFGQJ010000395.1 GCA_016935715.1 Spirochaetales bacterium | reverse complement strand
GTATCCATGAATCTGTATCCATGTATCTGTATCCATGTGTCCGCCCGGATCGCACGGGGCTCCGCCTCATTCCGAGCATCGAAGGCCGGTCCTCCCTCTCCGGGTACGGCAGAGCCGGAACACTCAGGGACAGTCTGGCCCCTCTGTCCGGAGATGTCAATCGATCCCGAAGGCCGGAGCTCCCCGCCGGTTCGGCCCGCTGTCCGAGGGCGAGCCTCCCGTGTTCCCGGAGCCGCAACCCTCTGCGGCCACGGCGGCATCCTGCCCGGTTGCCCCGGGGGGAGACTCGGGAACAGCCTGCATCATCTCCAGCACCACGTTCAGCTCTTCCTGGCACACCATGCCGCAGCGCAGCAGGAGCTGCAGAATTGTGCCGACAGTAGCGGTTTTCGTATTCACGGCGAAACCTCTCAGTGTTTATTACTTATAATTTGTATAGTATTTCTTGCTTCCCGTCAACAGGATTTGATCGGGTAGCGGCCGTGCCGGTGGGCGGTTTCCACCATGACCCGGAAGTTCTCCGGCTGCACGGCCGAGGTGATCGAGTTCCCCGAAGAGAGGATGTGCCCCCCGCCGGGAGATACCGAATCGATCAGTGCACGCGTGGCCCGGCGGACCTGCTCGGCGGATCCGCGGCAGAGCAGGTCCACATCGACATTGCCCACCACACAGACCCGGTCCCCCACGGCCCGCTTGACCTCCGCCAGGTCCATGCCCGCCCCGGGCTCCAGGGGACCGATCCCGTCGATCCCGGTGGACACGATGTCCTCGAGAATCCCCCAGATGTTTCCATCGGTGTGCTTCACGCAGCAGGCTCCGCGGCTCTTGATGTTTTCCACAACCTCTGTCAAGCCGGGCAGGACGAACTCCCGGAACTGCTGCGGAGACATGATCGTCGCGCTCTTGTGGGCGTAGTCATCCCCGAGCACGATCAGGTCCGCTCCTTCCTCGATGGCCAGGCGATGCAGCTCTTTGTTGTACTCCACCACCATGCGCGCCAGCGCCCGGACCAGCTCCGCATCCAGGAGATAGCTCTCCAGAAGCCTCTCCATTCCGCACAGATACCAGGAAGCGGCGAACACGGCTCTTCCCACCAGCATGACCGCCCGCCTGCCCTTGAAATACCGTGCCGTCTTGCGCACCGCCTTTAGGAGCGGATCTTTGCGCGGATCGGGAACGCGGATACCGCGCAGGTCGTCCATGTCCCGGATGGGGTGAGCAAAGGCGTAGGGCAGCAGCTCCGCAGTCATCCTGCGCCGCACTCCCCAGTTGTCGGTGTAGACCTTCTTGAAGCGGAATAGCAGGGGGTTGAGCCCGAGCAGATACACGACCTGATTGGCGGAAACCGCATCCAGGTCCAGGCGCTCGATCAGCTCGAAATAGCGCGAGCAGCCCAGGCCCCGCATCACCTTCCAGTCTATGGACAGCTCCATGATCGGAACGCGATCGCACTGCTGCGGGTTACCCGCCGGCCGGTGTTCCAGGGCTGCAAGGATCCTCTGTCGTGGTGTGATGGCTCCGTCTCCTTTCCAGCGGTTCCCGGCCGCTAGCGACCCAAAACCCTGTCGCCGCCGTAAAAAGCGCAGGCCATGAAGCTCACCATGGATTGAGTGGCCGGATCCACGGCCTGTTCGTAGCGCAGCAGCTTCCCCTCCGCCGCATCGGTGACGCGAAGCAGGGTGTAGATCGCCGGCACCCCGCAGACATTGCGCCTGTCCTGCTCCTGCTGGATGCCTCGAAAGAACGCCTCGGCGTCCAGCTTGAGAATCGTGTCGATCATCCCCCGATCCTCGACTTCCGTCTGTTTCAGCAGCTCCTGCGACATCTCTACGTTTTGTCCGAATCGCCGCCCGATATGGCTCAAATCAACTGCGCCGATGCAGCAGACCTCCGGGCCCCGCTCTTCCAGAGTTGCCCGCAGAGCTTGCACGAATTCCTCGATCTCTGAATGCTCGGAAACCGAAGCCCCCAGATAGAGCCCCGGAGGCAGGGAGCAGAGAATCGGGACGATGCGCAGGCGCTCCTCTTTTCCGTACAGGTACTGCAGAAACAGCGTTTGGAACTCCACGGAGTGCTCGCTGCGGTGGCAGTACTCGTCCTCGTAGAAATCCGTCCTGCAGCGGGCTGTCAGCGATTCGAGGAACTGCTTGTCGGTGGCGACCGTTCCCAACGGAGTGCGGAAGTCCTTGGCAGTCAGGGCGAAGGGATGCCTGGTCGGGACATGGGCGATTCCCAGAACCACGAAGGTCCGCGCCCGGCACTCCCGGGCCAGCTCGGCATAGCTCGAGGCGAAGCAGCGTCCCCCCCTGCGCAGATCGATATGGGGAGCGATCAGGGCCCGCAGCCTGCCCGAAGGGTGCTCCGTGTCGGGGAGCCCGGCACCTTCCTGATCCGAAAACAGAGCCGCCAGCCGGCTTTCCAGCTCCGCAGAGCCTGCTTCATAGGACAGCCCGGCGTGGGTCGCCTCGCGAAGCGCGGCCGAGCGGAAGCCTTCGACGGCCTGGGTTCTTGCCAGCCGAAAACGTTCGGATTCCAGAAACAGCGCCCCGTCCAACTGTTCGATGATCTCCCGGACCTTGTCGCTGAACAGCAGCTGCCCGTACATGCGGGTGTAGGCGGCCTGAATGTCCAGGACCGAGTGCTTGCCGTCGAAAAGGGACACCACATAAAACAGGGGCCGCGGGATGAGAAGCAGCTTGTCGGAAAACCCCTCCGGGTCCCGCAGGCAGATCATGTCATCCCGGGTGGGCAGGGCTTCTACTGGGCGGAGCTTTGGATAGTCCATAACCGGCTCGATCACAATAAACCCCGAGACAGCCTTTTGACAAGAACCACAGAAGTGCGTAGGCTACCGGTAGACCCGGTCAACGGGCAATTGGAACGGTAAGAGCATGGCAACCGACTCGGCCAACAACGGGGCACCAACCTGGCACACCCTTGATCCCTCGGACTCGATGCACCGCCTCGGGGTCGAGGCGGAGGCGGGGCTCGACAGCCGGGAGGCGGCGCGGCGGCTCAGCGAATACGGGCCGAACGAGCTGATCGACAGAGCCGCCAAAGGTCCCCTGCGCATCTTCGCCGAGCAGTTCACCTCCCTCATGGTGCTGCTGCTC
>JAFGQJ010000394.1 GCA_016935715.1 Spirochaetales bacterium | reverse complement strand
GCACGGGCACTGCCGGGCGAGTGCGGCAGGGTGATTTTTCTTGAAACCCGCCCCGAATAGGACTACCCTTGACCCGTGAACGATGCCGTGTCCACCGAGCGCCGCACCCCCTGGGTGGCGCCGCTGGTTCTGGTCCTGCTGAGTCTCCTCTTTCGCCTGCCCTCCGTTCTGGGCGGCAATGGCTTCGGGCGCGTCTTTTCCCCGTCCCTGGATGCGGCGCTGTTCGCCCTGGCGGTGTGCGTGTACACCTGGGCGGGTTTCCCGGGTTTTCCCGTCTTCGCCGTGGTGCTGGCCGCAGCCGGCGTGACCGTGCTGAGCTTTCAGCTCGCAGACGCCCTGATTCCCCTGTTCTTCAACCGTCCCTTCGAGCTGTTCACCGACATCACCTACGTTCCCGACCTGTATGCGCTTCTGCGGGATACGATGCCGGGCTGGCTGTTCTTCCCGGGGCTGATCGCGCTGATCGCCCTGCTGGCCGCCTCGGGCTTCGGCCTGTACAGCGGGTTCCGCCTGCTGCGGCGGGGATTCCGGGAGCCGATGCCCCGGTACGGGTTTCTCATCCTTCTGGCAGTGCTGATCCTGCTGGACCTGACGACACCGCTTCGCTTCACGGCGAATACGGCGGCACCCCGGATGGCCGAGGAGATCTCCAGGATCGCCCGGAGGGAGCAGCTCGCCCGGGAGCAGCAGGAGCTGTTCAGCAGGCAGGCGCAGGATTCCGAGCAGGTGCTGCGGCCGCTGCAGGGGCTGGAGGGGGAGGACGTGTACCTGTTCATCGTGGAATCCTACGGCTACACCCTGTACTCCGAGCCTGTTCACTTCCGGGCGATCCGGCCGCGGCTGCAGGAGTTCCAGGATCTGCTCGCCGAGGAGGGGTTCCACATCGCCTCGACCTTTCTGGATTCTCCTGCCTTCGGCGGCAACTCCTGGCTGGCCGATTCCACCCTGGCCACGGGGGTGCGCATCGACAACGAGGCGGCCTACAGGCTGCTGCACGAGTCGGATGTCAAACCGATTGCCCAGTACTTCAATGAGATCGGCTACCGGACGGTGCTTGCCGTGCCGGCCACGACCTACGCCTGGCCGGAGGGGGAGTTCTACCGCTTCGCCGAGACGTACACCTACAGCGATTTCGGCTACAGGGGGCCGAATCTGAAGTGGGCTCCGATGACCGACCAGTACGTGCTCGATTTCATCCATCGCAGCGAGGTGAGCGCGGCGACCCGGCCCCTGTTCATCCAGTATGTCCTGATCTCCAGCCACTATCCGTTCAACCTGATCCCCAGGTTCTTCGGGGACTGGTCGCAGATCGGGGACGGCAGCATCTACCACCGCGAGGACTCGGTGACGGTGCTCCCCATCAAGCCGGGCAACCAGACCGCCGGTGCCGAGGGGTATGTGGCCGCCATGACCTACGAGCTGGAGATGATCCGCGAATACCTGAGGAGTTTCGTCCACGGAGACAGCCTGGTCATCGTGGTCGGAGATCATCAGCCCTACAGCGGCATCACCGGCAAAGGCAAGCTCCGCTCCGTGCCGCTGCACGTGATCAGCCGGAGATCAGACTTCGTCACACGGTTTCTGAGCAGGGGATACAGCGACGGGCTGATCCCCGACCAGGAACCTCCCCACGCCGGGATGGAGACGTTTCTGCCCGTTCTTCTGGAGAGCTTCGCTACAGCCGAAGCGCAGGCCGGCGGGCGCTCCGCCGCGGTCAGGGGGGAGCCGGCCGCGGACTGATCCGCCTTCCCGGCCGTCGCCCGGCAATGGCGGTGATCAGGCCGACCGCTGCGAACAGCAGGTCCCTGGCCCGCGTGTACACAACCAGGCTCATCCCCGTCTCGGCTCCGAGCTCGAGAACTTCGAATACGCTGACATAGCTGAGCTCCAGGGCTCCCAGGGCGCCCGGGAACGGCAGGAGGAAGGCGAACCTGCCCGCGGCCAGGATGAGAAGGGTCTGCCGCAGCGTTGCCGATACGCCGAGGACGTGCAGGATCAGCCGCATCTCCGCCAGGCTCACCGTCCATACCAGCAGGAAGAACGCCAGGATCTGCAGCAGCGTCCGGCCCCGCCTGCGGCAGTAGGCCACGATCCTCGACTCTCCGGAGCGGATCAGGGCACGCGTCTTCCGCATCCCCGGCCGGTTTCGCAGCCCCGCGGGCAGAGTTTCCGCGAGCCGGGAGAGAGGACGAATGCCGAGAAAAACCGCGCCCAGATAGGCCGCCGGCACGGCGATGAGCAGGGAGGGCAGCGGCAGGGCGAGCCTCAAGCCGCCGGAGGACAGGATGCCGAGGGGACCGGTCGCCAGGAACGCCAGCCCCAGAAAGGCGAAGTTTCCCAGCAGCTCGAAGGTTTTGTCCAGGAGGATGGATGCGGAGCCCACATCGTAGGCGAGATTGCTCCTCGTTTTTGCCAGGTACAGCTGCACCGGTTCCCCCCCGAACTGCGGTCCGGGGGTCAGATAGCTGACCGCATAGCCGGCCAGACGGTAGAACACCAGGGGGATCAGGCCCACCGATGCGCCCAGGCCCCTGAGAATCACGGCCCAGCGCATCGTTAGAATAAGAAGGAACAGGAGATTCACCGCCAGCAGGGCGGCCACCTGCGGGAGTGTCAGCGCAGCGAGATTGGCGAACAGTTCCCCGAAGCGCAGATCCTTCAAGGCCCAGTACAGCAGGGCCGGAATGGGGATCCAGAGCAGATGCTTGAGCTTCTTCACACCGTCATGAACCTTCCGGATCAGAGCTTGGCCGAACAGGGAACCGGAGACGCAGCCGGCGGCGACCCGGTCCGAAGAGGTACAGGAGCAGGGCCGCGGTCACGATCACGGCTTCCAAGGGGTCCAGCCGGCCGAGGAAGATGCGGGGTGCCTCCAGAAGCAGGAGCAGCAGCGCCGCGGGGGACGTCCATCGCCCGGCGATCAAGACGGCCAGGAGCAGCAGCCTCAGCGTCGTGCAGGCGGCCGCGAAGGTCCCGGGTCGCCTCACCATCTCCGCCATCCATGCCGCCGGCAGGGTTGTCCCGCGCAAAGCGCTCACCCCGATCGCAGCCGCCGCCACAGCCAGCACGACGCGGATGATCAGGGGCAGCCAGGTTCCTCTCACCAGGCAGGCGGCATCCCTGAGCCTTCGATAGACCGGGTCCTCCAGGTCCAGAGCTCCGCTGGCCTGCAGCCAATCGCGGATGAACCCGAGCAGCAGGGGCACGCCGATGATCAGCTCGGCCAGAAGCGTTCCGGGCGGCCGGGCGATGGGCCAGAGGAACACGGCCAGGATGCCCATCTGAAACCCTGCCAGCCGACGGCGCATGTAGCTGGGGGCGAGGGGGTATACCGGCCTTCCCCGCAGGGTGCGCCAGGCGAGTGCCCAGGCGAACACGTACCTGGCCGCGCCGATGCAGAGGAACACCGGCGGGAGGTGTCCCCACTGGACCACGAGGATCACGGCCACGAGTATCCCCAGCGCATCGTATTCCTGGTCCAGGAGCTCCCCCATACGGGTGGCCGTGTTGCTCCTGCGGGCCCAGTAGCCGTCGAAAAAGTCGAGGGTGGCCAGCAGCGTGTACAGCAGGGCGGGCAGCCAGCCGATGATTCCGGTCGGTTTGGGTGCAAACAGGAAGCCCGCCAGGACCGCGATCATCGTTCCCCGGAGCAGGGAGAGGATGTTTGCCGGACCCCAGAGGTGGTCGAGATTTTCTCCGCTGAGAATTTTCTTCCGATTGCAAAGCAGGAACAGCTGCTGATAGACCATCACCGCGGCGGCCTCCAGTGCCCAGGTTCCGCTGGAGGGGAGGAAGCGAAAGCGGCGGACCAGCAGGAATCCGGCGGCCAGGATGACGAGATCGATCGCCCACAGGACACCCCACCCCGTGTAGAAGCGCCGCCTGTAGGATCGTGCCGCATCATGCTTCATCGTTGCCAGGCCTCGCCCATCGATTCTACGTCTTTTCCAGGACGACAAACAGGTACTCCGTCCATCCGTTGCTCTGGCAGACCTGCAGGGCCGATCCTCCGTACATGCTCGATCCCCAGGCGGTGATCCTCAGGACCGCTCCCAAAAGCCGCTGCAGTCGGGAGAGCAGGGGCGGGGTCGGGCGAACGAAGGGTGTGAGGTTCTTCAGTTCGACGAGCCGGAAGCGGTGCTCCGATGCGATGCGGAGAAACTGTTCGGCCTCCATCAGGCTCTGCAGATGCCAGCCCTGCCGGAAACGGGACAGCCACCGCTGACTCTGATTCGTGCCGGCTCCCCGTGCGGACGTGAGGAAATCGTCGCAGACGATCAAACGGGAGCCGGCCGGGAGCAGGCCTCCGAGCCGGGCGAAAAAGGCCGCGGGATCATGGCCGTGGCTGAAGGATTCGACTGCGTAGGCGCCGCTGATCCCTTCCATGCGGGGCAGGTCGGTGAAATCGCCGACCCGGAAGCTGCAGCGCTCTCCCAGCCCGCGGCGCAGCGCCTGATTCCCGGCGGTTCGGGCCTGCAGAGGGCTCAGCGTAATGCCCGTGATCTCCAGGGGGTAGCGGGCGGCGAGCCACAGCGCGGATCCGCCGGCACCGCAGCCCAGATCCAGGATCCGTTTGACGGATCGCTTTGGCCTCCCGTCGGCCAGCAGGGCTTCTGCGATCAGGCGATCGACGGTGTGCAGCGCCTCCCTGCGGGAGATTCCTTCCCCCATCCAGACGGGACGGTGGATCACCGCCTCTCCGCGACCCTGTCCGAAGCGAAGCATCCAGGCGGTGTTTCTCTCGTAGTAGCGCCGAACCCGGCCGACCTGCTCCTGCATGCCCGGAGCTCAGGTGTCCAGGAGATGGCCCAGTCTCTCCTTCTTGGTGCGAAGGTAGCGCTTGTTGTGGATGTTCGATTGGATGATCACAGGAATGCGTTCGGTTACCGTGATATTGTTCGCCCGGAGGCCTTCGATCTTGTCGGGGTTGTTGGTAATCAGGGCCACGGATTCGATTCCGAGAAGCCGGATAATCCCCGCCGCCGCCTCATAACTGCGGGCATCGGTGGGAAAACCCAGATGATGGTTGGCCTCCACAGTGTCCAGGCCCTGGTCCTGGAGATCGTAGGCCTTCAGCTTGTTGAGCAGGCCGATGCCCCGCCCCTCCTGCCGGAGGTAGATGATCACCCCCCGCTCCTGGCTGTTCACGTATTTCAGGGCGGCATCCAGCTGCTCCCTGCAATCGCAGCGCAGGGAGAACCAGATGTCTCCGGTGTGGCATTCCGAGTGGACGCGTACCGGGCAGGAGCCGGCCCCCCGGACATCACCGTGGACCATGGCGGTGTGTTCCTTGCCGTTGCGGTGATCGAGAAACCCGTAGATCGTGAAAATCCCGAAGCGGGTAGGGAGTTTCGCCTTGCTGACCAGCTCGATCTCCCCATCCCTCCCGTTTTCGCGGTTTCCGAGGGGAGTTACAGTCGTTTCCAGAGTCACCGCAGCGCAGTCGCCGATCAGCTCGTAATCCGCCGCCGCCGCACCGTTTCCGTGGGCTGCCATAAAAGTCTCCTGTATTTTCATTTTCATAATTTTTGCAGTGATACCACCATATAATACGTTCATTGCCCGCCAGGGGTCAAAAGTTTTTTGCCGAGCTTGTCAGCCCGTGAGCAGCTTGTGTATCATGATCTGCGATGAAGCCGTTACCCCGCATCACGGTGAGTTACGCCCAGAGCCTGGACGGACGGATCGCCACCTCCACCGGTGATTCCCGATGGATCTCCTGCCCGCAAACCCTGACCCTTGCACACCGGCTCAGGCGGGATCACGAGGTGATTCTGGCGGGAATCGGAACCGTGCTGCGGGACGATCCCGAGCTGAGCTGCAGGCTCAGGCGCCCGGCGCCTTCCCCGGTCAGGGTAATAATGGATTCCCGTCTGCGCCTCCCGGCCGACTCGAAGATCGTGCGTACCTGCGGGACCTACCGTACGATCGTCTACACTCTGGCTGCCGGCCCAGGGGCGCAGCGGGCGGAGCTGGAGCGGGCCGGTGTGGAGGTCTGCGCAGCCCGGGCCGACGAACAGGGTCGTGTTTCGGTCGAGGGGGTGGTGAACGATCTGGCCGGCAGGGGTTTCCGAAGCATATTCGTGGAAGGCGGGGCGGCGATCATCACCTCCTTTCTGCGCGCGGGACTGGTTCACAGGATGGTCGTGGTGACCGCACCCATCATCATCGGGCAGGGGGTGGAGGCGGTCGGAGAGCTCGGGATAAGATCGCTGACGGATGCCTTGAAGCCGCGGCACAGCCGCATGCGGCGTCTGGGAACGGATCGCGTCTGGGAGCTCGTTTTCTGATGAGCGTCAACG
>JAFGQJ010000081.1 GCA_016935715.1 Spirochaetales bacterium | reverse complement strand
TGCAGACCATCACCTGTTGATCTCCGAAAAGGCATCCCTCTGCGGCAGCGGATACGATTCCGTTTCTCCCGGAACCATCTGGAATCTCCCCTGCTGCCAATCGGACTTGGCCTTCTCGATCCGCTGCGCTCTGGAGGAGACGAAATTCCACCACATGTACCGTTTGCCCAATGGAGCCCCACCGATCACGGCAACGCGGCTGTCCTCCAGGGCGGTCAGCCGCACCTCCTCTTCCGGCCGGAATACAGCCATGGTGCGTTCGCCGAGCACGTAGCCCTCTAAACCCAGGGCGCCGGAAACCACGTACACTCCCCGCTGTTCGATCTCGGGGGGAAGGTCGAGAGCATATCCTCTGGGCAGCTCAGCCTCAGCGTACAGGGTCGGAGAAAAAGTCTTGACCGGCGAACGAAGTCCGTAGGCCGCGCCGATCATCACCCTGAGCCCGGTCCCGTCGATCTCCGTCCGGGGAAGATCCGCAGCCGGGTGGTGCTGGAAGCTCGGTTCGATTTCTTCGAACTCCTCGGGCAGGGCGAACCAGAGCTGGATCCCGTTCACCCGGTGCCCCGCCGCCCGCAGCTCGGGCCCCGTACGCTCCGAGTGCACGATGCCCCGGCCGGCCACCATCAGGTTGACCGCACCGGGTGAGATCGTCTGGACGCTGCCGATGGAATCCCGGTGGACGATTTCACCCTCGAACAGGTACGTGACCGTGGCCAGGTTGATGTGGGGATGGGGGATCACATCCACTCCCCTACCCGGCGGGAACCTCGCCGGGCCGATGTGATCGAAGAACACCCAGGGGCCCACCGCATGCAGGCCCGGGGCGGGAAGACAGCGGCGCACGATGAATCCGCCCAGATCGATCTCCCGCGGCTGGATGATCCGCTCGATCGTCGGAGGATAGCTCTTTGATTGTCCCATGATATCTCCGCGGAACACTGTACCCCTTGTCGGGCTTCCGGGCAACCGCCTTTCCGCCTCTGGATCGGCGGAGCTTCTTGAGCGGCGCCTGCAGGAACGGTAGGGCAAGCGCTGGACCCACACCCGCCTGCTGGACGAGCTGCCGGCGGAGCTCGAGGGGGTCACACCGCAGTGCACCGACGAGCGCTGCACCCACAACGGCTGACAAATCGCTTATACTATCACCTATAGAGGTCCACCGCGGACCGCGGCGGGCCGGGCGGCGGCTGCGGCAGGCATTTGGAGCATGCGGATGAACTCTTTCCTTGAGGTGGAACAGACCGGTCCCCTGAACCTAATCCTGATCATCGCCGGTGCATCGCTGTGCCTGGCCAGCCACCTGTTCCGTCTGCTCACCCATATGTACAGCTACAAGAAGGATGCAGAGCTCTTCGACCTTCGCTGGCTCCTGATCGTGACCTTCCTGGGCTATCTCGGCTGGGGATACTGGAGCGCCGCCGACCCGGTCAAGATGAACATCCCCTCCGCCGTATCTCTGCCCGCGGGAGTGAGCCTGGCTGTGGTCGGAATGGCTGTTTTTCTCTACTCCGAGCTCAGAAAGCATGGGGTCGGAGATCGAGATACCCTGGTGACCACGGGCATCTATGCGAAGATCCGCCATCCGATGTACATCGGCCTGGTGCTTCTCCACCTCGGTTATCCGTTGATCTTCAAGAGCTTCACTGCCTGTCTGTCCACGCTCCTCTGGGCGCTCATCATTGCGGCCTGGACGCATTTCGAGGAGAAGAACCTGGAACGCCGCTTCGGACAGCGGTACGTCCGGTACAAGCGGCAGACCTGGTTCTGATCGAGCCGCCCTCCGGCTCTCATCTCAATTCCGTCGAGCCGGACCGGCACTCCCTGGCTTCAATACCGGTCCTTGAATCGAGTCCGGACCTCCTTCTCCCAGCGCCGCCTCTCCCGCCGGCGCAGGTTGGAGCGATCGGCGCTGCTCAGCCCGTCGGTGCGAGCCAGGAGCTCCAGCTCCCGCTTCTGCCTGAGGTAGCTGTCGAGGCGCTTCGCATCCAGATCGCCCGCCTTGATCGCCCGTCGCACGGCACAGCCGGGTTCCCCGGCGTGGGTGCAGTCGACGAAGCGGCACCGGCCGGCCAGCTGCTCGATCTCGGCAAACGTGTCCGCCAGGCTTTCATCATGGGCCCAGAGCTGCAGCTCCCTCATCCCCGGATTGTCGATCACCATTCCCTTTCCGGGAATCAGGAACAGCTCCCGGTGGGTGGTGGTGTGGCGCCCCTTGCCGTTGGCACGAAGCTCAGCGGTCGGCAGAGCCTCCCTGCCCAGCAACCTGTTGATGAGCGTGGATTTGCCCGCTCCGGAGGAGCCGACAAACGACACGGTTCGGTCGGCCTGCAGGTAGGGATCGAGCTGCTCGATTCCCGCTCCGCTCAGCGCACTGATGCAGATCACGGGCAGGTCGAAGGCCACCGTGCCCAGCTGGGCAATTTTCGTCTCCAGGTCGCTGCACAGATCGATCTTGTTCAGGACGATCACCGGAGCAGCGCCGCCTTCATAGATCAACGAGAGGTAGCGTTCGATCCGGCGCAGGTTGAAATCCCGGTCCAGGCCCGAGACCAGGAACACCCGATCGATGTTGGCGCACAGCAGCTGCTCTTCGGCCTTTTGCCCCGCTGCTCTGCGGGACAGCCAGGTTTTTCTCGGCAGGGTGAAATGGATGATACCCGCAGCGCCGTCCCCCGCATCCTGCGGATCGAAGCGGATTCCCACCCAGTCGCCGGTCACGGGATAGTCGGCGGGCAGGCGGGCCTGGTGGCGGAGACGGCCGCTGACCCGAGCCTGGTGCTCCCCGTGCTCGCTGACGACTCTGTACATCTGTCTCTGTGCGTAGACCACCCGTGCGGGCAGGCAGGAATGATCCGACCCGAGCTCATCAAAGCGTTTCTCGAATCCGGCATCCCAGCCGAATTGTCGTATATCCATGCTTGAAATCCTCCATACTGCTTTTCGCATAGCGATACCTTGGGCCTCACCGGCAGTACACAGAGGATCTATTCTTGTTTCTTGACGAGATTAGCTGAGAAACAGCCCTCTGCAG
>JAFGQJ010000393.1 GCA_016935715.1 Spirochaetales bacterium | reverse complement strand
GCCTTCCCCCTGGCGGATTATTTCTCCGCCATGCTCGAATCCTACGAGAAGTGGATCAAGTGAGCCTTCATGGCTGACACGCCGTTGGTGAGGAGGAAGCTTCGGCTTCCTCCCTACCTTCTCCTGCTCTTCCCCGCCGTTACCTTCATGCTCCTGATGTACGCCTACCCCTTCGTGTCTTCATTTACCCGCAGCTTCGTCGGCAGCGAAGGCCGCCTCGGTTTTTTCAACTACAGGAAGACCTGGGAGCTGTACCTGAAGGACATCGTCTTCACCTTTGCCGTGACCGTGTTCAGCACTTCCGTAACCGCGGTGTTGGCCGTGCTCCTGGCGATGTACCTTCGCTTTCGCCGCAGCGTCATCTCCCGGGTGCTCGAGGGGCTGTACAAGCTCCCTATCTTCATACCCTTCGTGGTGGTGGCACAGATGATGAACACCTTTCTCGCCCCCCACGGCCTGCTCAATCTCACTCTTGCCCACATCGGCCTGGTCAACATCGACCAACCTCTTCAGCTGTTCAATTTTTGGGGCCTGTGTTTCGGTTTCATCTGGAAGATGGTTCCCTTCTCGGTCCTGATCATCCACGGGGGTTTCCAGATGATCGACAACAGCTACATCGAAGCGGCCAGGAGCGCGGGGGCCAGGAGATCCAGGGTGATCACGCATATCCTCATCCCCATGAGCAAATCGAGCATCATGGTCGCCCTGGTTCTCGTGTATTCCCAGATCGTAGGCACGTTCACTCTTCCCTACATGCTGATCGGCGGAAAGATCCCCACGACGATCACGGTGGACATCGCGCACAGGGTCAATTACTTCCGGGACTTCGGGGTGGCCAACACTCTCGGGGTGTTTTCCTACCTGCTCGTGCTGGGCACGGCCATCTACTACCTGCGCTCGTCGGTGCAGCGGGTCGCGGAGGCGGAGCCGCCAAGGAGGTAGCCTGTGAGCCTGAAGCGGATTATCGTGGTGGCGGCGGAGTTGATCGTTCTGCTGCTCGTGTTCCTGATGATCTTCGGGCCGATGATGAGCCTGTTTCTCTGGTCCGTGGCCATCCGCTGGTACTGGCCGTCGACATTGCCCCAGGAGGTCGGGTTCGACTACTGGCGGCAGGCGCTCGGACTGCAGAAGAGCCTGGCCATCGGTGCGGTGAGCATCGTTCCCGCTTTCTTCCTGAGCCTCTCCATCGCCATCGTCGTGGTAGTTCTGGCCATGCTGATTGCCATCCCCGCCGGCTACGCCCTGGCCAAGTACAAGATTCCGTTCGGCGCGGTGATTATGTTTCTCTTCCTCATGCCCAACGCCTTTCCCCAGCAGCCGATCTTCGTGAATCTCCTCCGGATCTTCACGCGGCTTGGACTGGCGGGAACCGTTCCCGGGGTCATCCTGGTGCACATCCTGGTCGGGATGGTGTTCGGGGTCTGGATCACCAGCGCGACCTTCCGCGCGATCCCGGCCCATCTGGAAGAAGCGGCGCGCAGCGTTGGAGCCAGCAGGACCAGGGCGTTTCTCAGGATCACCCTGCCTCTTGCGGCTCCGGGAATCCTGGCCAGCGCCGTGTTCGTGTTCATCACCTCGCTCGACGAGTTCACGGGAACCTTCTTCATCGGGCTTCCCTTCGTCAACACCCTGCCGATGACCCTGTACTCCTCCAGTGGATACAACATGCAGTTCGCCTCGGTGATCGCCATCATCCTGCTCGTGCCGAGCATCCTCTTCATGGCCCTGATCCAGAAGGTGCTGAGGGCCGAGTACGTGGGCGGAATGGGATAGGGGGGGAAATGTGACCGGGTACCGGAGGTTAGCCGCCAATGTCTGAACTGATCCTCGATCGTGTCGTGAAATCGTACGGCAAGCTCCGGGCGGTGGACGATCTGAGCCTGGAGGTGCGGGACGGAGAGCTGCTCACGCTGCTCGGTCCCTCGGGATGCGGGAAAACCACCACGCTCCGGGCCGTGTCCGGCTTTGTTCCTCTGGAAAGCGGGCGCATCTTCATCGGTCAGCGCAACATCACCGAAATTCCCCCCGAGCGCAGAGGGATCGGCCTGGTGTTCCAGAACTACGCCCTCTGGCCTCACATGAACGTGTTCAGGAATCTTGCCTTCGGCCTGCAGCTGAAAAAGCTGCCCCGGGAAACGATCAAAGAGAGAGTGGAGGCGGGACTGGCCACGGTCAAGCTGTCGGGTTTCGAAGACCGCTTTCCCAGGCAGCTTTCAGGAGGACAGCAGCAGCGCGTGGCCCTGGCGCGCGCCCTTGTGCTGGAGCCGGACATTCTCCTGCTGGATGAGCCCCTCAGCAATCTCGACGCCCTGCTTCGGGAGCAGATGCGCTTCGAGATCGCCCAAATACACAAACAGCTAGGAATCACCAGCATCTACGTGACTCACGATCAAACCGAGGCGATGGTGATCTCGGACCGAATCGCGGTGATGAATCAGGGTAAGCTCGTTCAGCTGGGCACGCCTGCGGAAATCTATTCATTCCCGTCCAGCAAGTTCGTTGCCGGGTTCATGGGCACCACGACTTTCGTTCACGGCAGGGTCGTCCAGGTGCGGGGCGAGCGCATTACCGTGCGCAGCGACTCCGGTCTGTCGATCCACGGAATCGGCAGGCAGCTTTCCGATGGAGACGATGTCGATGTGGCCGTCAGGCCGGAGAATATCAGGTTCCTGATCGGTCCAGAAAACGGCCGCGCGCGGGGGAAGGAAAATACCTTTGAAGCCAGGGTAACGCGGGCCTCCTACGTGGGAGAGCTGATCGATTACCAGCTCGATTTGAAGGGTTCCCTGCTGCGCGCAAAGGGAGAGACGGCGCATCCCCTGGCCGAGGGCGCGGCGATTCGCATCCACATCGAGCCGCAGCAGCTTTCGATCCTGAAAGTCTGAGGAGAGCGTACCGGCACGCATGGAGATCATTTTCCTTGGCACATCCTGCGCCGAGCCCACCGCGCAGATCGGCTTCACCTCATTTCTGGTGGATACGGGGCAGCTTCTGGTCCTGGTCGACGCTTCCGGCAATCCGGTTCAGTCGATTCTCGCCGCCGGCCACGATCCCCTAGCCCTGGATCTGGTGGTTCTTACCCACTATCACGCCGATCACATCGCCGGATACCCGGCCCTGATTCAGACTCTCGGCTGCATGGGCAGGCGCAGAGCCCTCACGGTCGTCTGCGGTCAAACGACCGGGTCCAAGGCACAGCAGCTGCTCGACGTCCTGGAAATGAATCAATCGAATACCGGCTATCCAATCCGCATCTGCGACGGGTACGAGGATCCGGATCTCGGGATTCTCCTTCTCGACGGCAAACACTCCATCCCCACCAGCATGGTCGCGATCCGCTGGGCAAACGGGCGGCTCCTCTACACCTCCGACACCGCCTTCAGCGAAGCGACAGCGGAATCGGCCAGAGGGTATCAGACCCTCATCCACGAAGCCACCTTTTCTCATTCCAGAGCTGGAGAGCCCGGACACGAAGGCCACAGCTCCGCCTATCAGGCCGGTCTCTGTGCGGCCGGGGCTGGGGTAGAGCGCCTGTTCCTCTGTCATATATGCTGGCACAAGTATCGCCGCAAAAGCGAGATCGTGGAGGAAGTCCGATCCGCGTTTCAGGGAGAAATCGTCCTACCCGAGCCGTATCTCCGCTACCCGCTCTGAGAAACACGATAAAAAATGCATGATGGTGTGGACATTGCTGCTTCGGAAGAGTATTTTAAAGTTTAATATTACTATTTTGATAAGGAAAACCCGCTAATTCGGCAGCAGTCAAAATAGG
>JAFGQJ010000392.1 GCA_016935715.1 Spirochaetales bacterium | reverse complement strand
AGCTGGACGAGCTCGGTCTCGAGGAAGGGCAGCCGGAGGAGGCCGAGGCCGTCGAAGAGCTGTCCCTGGAGGAACCGGCCGATTCTGAATCACAGGAGGGCGTAGGCGAGGAACTCGAGGAGCTGAGTCTGGAGGAGACGCCGGAGGAGGAAATCCAGGAGGCGGTTGATCTCCAGCCGGCAGATTTCCAATCGGACTCGAACGGGTTGTCTGACGAATTGAGATCGGAGATCAGATCCGTTCTTTCGTACTTCGACCAGCTGCTCGAAGCTCTTCCTGAAGAAAAAATCAAAGAATTCGCTCAATCCGAATATTTCGTTCGCTACAAGAGACTGTTTGAAGAGCTTGGTCTGGGGGCCTGATGGGGCTTCTCAGGCGAGCGCGCTCATTTCTGGGGGCGTCTCGCTCGGATCAAGCGGTTCCCAAAGGTCTGCTCGGCAAAAGCCTGGAAATCATCGAGAAAATCCTTCCCCGCCAGAAGGAGCTCCCCGCGGAAGTGTCTCAGCGCGAGCTGGATGCCCCTGCCGCCGGGGCGCTGTCGGATATCCCCGCAGCCGCGGAATCGAAAAGCCCCGAATCGGTACCCCTGAGCTGGAGGGAAGCCGGCAGGTCCCCGCCGGAGGAAGAGCAGAAGGCAGCGGCGGGTGAACAGAAAACCGACGACGCCGGCCGGCACAGGGAGCTGCTGGCCGCGTTGTCGGACATCGATGATGGAATCGAGGCGCCGGGACACCTGTTCGCCGTGGCGAAGGAAAAGCTGGGGCTGAAGAGAGCCGCCCTCCTGCTCTACGACCCCGTGCGAATGGTCTTCGCTCCATGGGCGGTGTACGGCTTCGACGAGACCACAAACCACCGTTTGCGCATCCCGCTGGGCTCCAGTGAGCACATGAATCGTCTGGCATCGGGGAAAGTCGCCATGCTCTCCGGTCAGCAGGCCCTGCAGCCGTTTCAGCAGTACTTCTCCTTCCGGGGTTTTTCGACACTCGAGCATCTCGTTCTCGTACCCTTTATCCACGAGAGCCGGTTCATGGGATTGCTCCTGATTGCCGATATGGAGGCGAAAACCGAGGCGGAGGAGATGCGGTTCTTCGAAACCCTTGCAGATCGCGCCGCCGGAGTACTCTACAATGCAAGGGAGCGACACCTGCAGGGAGCCGCACGGGTGCTTCCGGAGCAACCGGAATCCATCCGGCAGGGTGTACGTTCGGCGCTGCAACCGGTCCTGGAGCAGGGCATCTCGCCTCTGATGATCCGTATCGATACCGCGGGGCTCATCGAATCCGTCAAACGGCAAAATCCCTATATCGATCCCTTCCGTCTGAGCCAGGACATCCGCAGGGTCGTGCTGTCCCTGTTCCAGTCCCTGGGATCCGTATTCCAGGTCGATCGTGACAGGCTGCTCATCCTGGTCACGCGCAGGACCGACAGGAACACCGCCGAAGACCCCGGGCTTCTGATCCATCATCTCAGGGCGACCCTGATCAGACTGCTTCCCGAGCTGTCAGAGCGGGCGAGCATCGACCTGGATGAACAGGTGCGCATCCCACGGCCCGATATGGAAGAGGTACTGATTCTTCTCGCCGAGATCGTCTGATGCTTGAGATCAGAAGCGCGCGGAGCGGTCGGCAAACCGCCCGGGTGGATGGTTCCTACATCCACTCTCCATATGATCCGGTCGAAGAGGCGCGTCGGTTCGTCCGCCGTTCGGTAAGCGCCCGGCAACCGTCTTTGATCCTCCTTCTCGGAGCCGGTCTCGGCTACCTGTACGAGGAGCTGTGTCGCACCCTGCCCTCCTCCAGGATCGTACCCGTTTTCTACCACCAGGAGCTTGCCGGGGCTTTCATGCACTCTCTTCCGCCGGGCTCGTACTGGCATCCCGGGTCAGGACAGTCCCTTCTCGGATTTCTGCGCCGCCAGGTCCACGAGCTGGAGGCCGAAGGGATGCTGACCCTGGAGTGGCCCCCCAGCGCGCGCATCTTTGCCGGACGCTCACTGGAGGCCAACCAGGCGATCCATCAGCTGCTCAGGGAGATCCGCGGCACCCTGGTCACGACTTCCGCTCTGGGCCGACTGTGGCTGAGAAACAGCCTGCGCAATTTTCTCGCCATCGATGAGATATTTCCCGGGGTTCTGGAACGATCGGCGCACCTCCCCGTGGTGATCGCAGCCTCCGGCCCGACGCTTCGGGAGAGCATCGATTTTCTTGTCCTGCACCGGACAAAGATCGAGCTTTGGGCCCTGCCCTCCTCTGTTCAGTTCCTGCTGAGCCGCGGTGTCCGCCCGGATACCGTGATCCTGACCGATCCGGGCTACTACGCGTTCAGCCATCTGCAGTGCGCGAAAGGCATGCGGATCCGTCTGGCCATGCCCCTGGCTGCGGCCCGGGGCTCCTGGAGGATCGATGCCCGGGTTTGCCTGCTCAATCAGGACACCCCGTTCGAACGGTTGCTGCTCCAGCGGGCCGGGTATTCCGCCCCGGTTGTGCCCTCCCAGGGGACCGTCTCGGCCACCGCCCTGATTTTGGCCCTGCGCCTGAGCAGAGCGCCGGTGATCTTCGCCGGTCTGGACTTCTGCTACAGGGACATCCACTCCCACGTGCGTCCCAACAACTTCGAGAACTGGCTCGTCCCCGGCTCGGATCGCCTGCAGCCCCTGCACCATCGCCTCTTCGCCCTGGCCGCCGAGAAGGCTCCTCGAAAAGCAGACGGCGGCCGGGGGAATCTTGCCCTGGAGACCTACGCCGGCTGGTTCTCCGAGGCGGGGGCCCGCGGCATCGCTGAACCCCGGGTCTGTTCCCCGCAGACCGGTGCATCGGAGCACGGTCCCGCGGCCGGGTCACCGGGGTCACCGGGGTCACGGGTCTTCCGGCTGCACCCCTCCGACATCGAGATCCCGGGTATCGAGGGGATAGACGAGGGGCGGGCGCAGCGGCTCATCGCTTCTTCCCGCGGGGAGGAGGCTCCGCCGTCCGCTCCGCAGCGGGCGCTGCGGAGCTATCCGTCACGGCGGCAGCGCATCCGAATCGTTGGAGATCTCCTTGATCGCTGGATCGGGCAGAGCGAACGAATACGCTGCGAGGTTGCAGCCAGCGCTTCCATGGAAGCAATACTGAGGGATCCCGACATCCTGTCGATGATCTACCTCTGCAATGCCGCCGGGCTGACTGAAACGCGCAGGACCTCCCGCCTGCAGGGCGCGCAGGCTGCCTCCGGCAAGGCCTCGGCCGTGTTGGACAGCCATCTGTGCTTCCTCGAGGGCCTGAGGCAAACCCTGGCGCAGAGGCAATGAATTGAGCAGCCCTTCGATTGTCGAGCGCAACCTCCTGGCTCTCTCTGCGAATCATCCGGAGCTCGGGCGGTTGATCAGCCGCACCGATCCCGCCCCCGAGGTGCGGATCGTCGAAAGCCGAAACGGTCTGCCCGTGCCGGCCTATATCGATGCCGATCGGCAGATCCGGATGCACTCCACCGTGGATCCCCTCAGGGAAGGGCAACGCTTTCTCCAGAGCTACCAGGGGGCGGGTTACCTGGTATTCCTGGGTCTCGGCGGCGGCTACCAGATCCACCCCTTCCTGGAAAGCGCCGCCGT
>JAFGQJ010000391.1 GCA_016935715.1 Spirochaetales bacterium | reverse complement strand
GCCTGCCCCGGGTGGCCTGGCTGTCCACCCCGCGGATGTCCCTGGTCTCGGTGATCATCGTGAGCATATGGAAGGTGATCGGCTACAACATGATCATCTTCTCGGTAGGGTTGAAGAACATTCCGAGCATGTACTACGAGGCCAGCATGATCGACGGCGCTTCCCGCTGGACCACCTTCAGAAGCATCACCCTTCCGCTGCTGCGGCCCATCACCCTGTTCGTGATGGTGATGTCGGTGATCAACAACCTCAAGGTGTTCACCCAGGTGTACGTCATGACCCATGGAGCCCAGGGCGGAGGCGCCCAGGTGGAGGTCCTGGTCTCCGACATCTACGCCAGGAGTTTCCTCTACTTCAAGATGGGGTTGGGAGCCGCCGAGTCGATCGTTCTCCTGCTGGTCGTGCTGCTGCTGACCCTGTTCCAGTTCAGAATGGCCAAGGAATAGAACAGATGCTGAGCTTTCGATCGGAGCAGAGGCTGAACAGAATCGTGACTCATTTCATCCTGGTCCTCTCTTCGCTGGTGATCATCTTTCCCTTCTTCTGGATGATCAGCACCTCGTTCAAACCCGATGCCGAGATCCTGCGCATCCCCCCCACGCTGCTGCCGGTCCGGTGGAACACCGGTTTCTATCAGGAGCTTCTGCAAGACACGGTGTTCCTGCGCTTCTTTCTCAACAGCCTGATCGTGGCCTCCACGGGCACCGTGCTCAGCACCTTCAACTCCCTGATCGCGGGTTTCGTGTTCGCCAAATTTCGATTCCGGGGCAGAGAGCTCCTGTTCTTCCTGATCCTCCTCACCATCATGGTGCCCTTTCAATGCTACATGATCCCCCTGTACGTCCTGGCCGTCCGCTACAGCCTGGTGGACACCTACGCGGGCCTCATCTTCCCGATCATCGTCAGCAGCTTCGGGATCTTCTTCATGCGGCAGAACATCCAGACCATCCCCGATTCCCTGCTCGAAGCCGCCAAGATCGACGGTGCCAGCGTCTGGGGTACCTTCTTCCGCATCATCACCCCCCTGTCCGTGTCGGCCATCGTGATCCTGGCCATCTTCCAGTTCATGACCGCCTGGGGCGATTTCATCTGGCCCCTGATCATCACCAACTCCCGGAGGATGTTCGTCCTGGAGCTGGGCCTGTCGCAGTTCATCGGGGAGTTCTCCGTGGACTACGGAATGATCATGGCCGGCGCCTTCGTGGCCATCCTGCCCGTGGTCACGGTCTTCCTCGTCTTCCGGCGATACGTCATCGAGGGCATGACCCTCTCCGGTATCAAGGGATGAGCCGGACAGCCGAATCGGATCTCGGCAGCGCTTTCGACCTGTCCGGCGAAAGGGTTCTGATCACCGGCGGCGGCACCGGCCTGGGGTTCGGGATGGCCCGGTGTTTTCTGGCCGCCGGAGCCGCGGTCGTGGTGGCGGGCCGCAGGGAGCCGGTCCTTCGGGAGGCGGCCCGGCGGCTCGGAGACCGGGCCGACTACAGGGTCTACGACGTAACGGCCGCAGCGCAGGCACAGCAGTTCATCTCTTCGCTGGAGGAAGAGCTCGGTCCGGTAACCATCCTGGTCAACAACGCCGGGATCCACCACAGGAAGTCCCTCGAGGAGACCGGCATCGAGGAGTTCCGTTTGGTTTGGGACACCCACGTCCTGGGGGGACTGGCGCTGAGCCGGGCCGCGGCGCCGGGGATGAAGGATGCCGGCAGGGGAAGCATTCTCTTCATGGCTTCCATGGCCTCCTACTTCGGGATCGCCTACACGACCGCCTATTCGGCCGCCAAGACGGGCCTTCTGGGCGTGGTGCGGGTCCTTTCCTCGGAGCTGGCTCCGGCGGGGATCAGGGTCAACGCCATCGCCCCCGGCTGGATCGACGCCGGCATGGGACGGGCGCCCGATCCGGAGAGACGAAAACAGATCATCGCCCGGACCCCTCTCGGCAGGTACGGCGAGGCGGAGGATGTTGGCTGGGCGGCGGTGTATCTCTGTTCCCCCGCCGCCCGGTTCGTCACCGGTATCTGCCTTCCCGTGGACGGCGGGGTCTCGAGCGCTTTCTGACGGGCCGGGGCCGCGACTATTCAAAAAAAAATCAGGAGGAGCACATGAAGCTGGGATTGGGGCTGTTTCGTGAAATGGTCACGGAGGAGAACTTCAGGTTCGCCCGCCAGGCCGGGGCCACCCACCTGGTGGTGCACATGACCAATTACCATCGGGGGAAGGATCCGAGCCTCTCCAGCGGAACGGACACCGAGGGATGGGGCGTCACCACCGCTCGGGGCAGGCTCTGGAGCTCGGAGGAGCTTCTGGACATGAAGAAAGCCATGAATGCCCATGGCCTGGTCTGGGAAGCCATCGAGAACTTCGATCCCGCCTTCTGGTACGACGTGCTGCTCGACGGCCCGGAAAAGAAACGGCAGATCGAGGATATCAAGCAGATCATCCGCAACGTGGGAAAGGCGGGCATCCCGTTCATAGGGTATAACTTCAGCATCGCCGGTGTCTGGGGCTGGAAACGCGGACCCGTCGCCCGGGGCGGCGCCGTGGCTCCGTACTTCGACGCGGAGCAAATCGACGTGGACCGGCCGATACCCGCGGGCATGGTGTGGAACATGGTCTACGACCCCGAGCGCGGCGAGGGCACGGTACCACCGGTCAGCGACGAAGAGCTCTGGGAGCGGGTCGAGTTCTTCCTGAAGGAGGTTCTTCCCGTGGCGGAGGCGAGCGGCGTCCGCCTGGCCGCCCATCCGGACGACCCCCCGGCGCCGGCACTGAGAGGAACGGCACGGCTGGTGAATCAGCCCCATAAATACCAGCGGCTCCTCGACCTGGTACCCAGCCCGGCAAACGGCATCGACTTCTGCATGGGGTCGGTACAGGAGATGAGCGAGGGGGATCTGTACGAGGCCCTCGACACCTACAGCGGGCAGAAGAAGATCTTCTACGGCCATTTCCGGAACGTGAAGGGAAAAATGCCCCGCTACAGGGAGGTCTTCGTGGATGAAGGGGATATCGACATGCTCAGGGCCCTGAGGATCCTGGACGGCAACGGCTTCGATGGGGTGCTGATCCCCGATCACACCCCGGAGATGACCTGTGACGCCCCCTGGCATGCCGGCATGGCTCATGCGCTGGGATACATGAGAGGGCTGCTCACCCTTCTGTTCTGACTTGACGGGAAGCGCATTCCGACATATCGTAGCTATCATATCGATAACAACCGGATGATGAGGAACAAGCACGACAGGTTGCGCGGGGCCAAACCGGTAAACCGCTGGGTCAATGTTTTCACCAGGCTCTTCGTGGAGCCGGCGGTCCGGCAGGTATTCAGGCTGAGGGCAGTCAACCCGCAGATCATCCCCCATACCGGTCCCGGGATCATCGTGGCCAACCACGTGAACCTGCTGGACCCACCCTGGATCTACAGCGTGTTGAGCAGGCCGGTGCATTTCGTGGCGACCGAAGAGCTGTTCCGCAAGAGGCTGCTCAGCTTTGCCGTCCGCTCTGTGGGCGTCTTTCCGATCCGCAAGGCAGCCCGGGACTTTCAGTCCGTCAAGAACATCATCGCCCTGCTGAGGCAGGGAGTGATGATCGGCATATACCCCGAGGGTATCCGCAGCTGGGACGGTACCAACAGCCCCATCATCCCGACGATCGCAAGGATCATCCGGCGCATGAGGGTGCCGGTGTACTCCTGCCGGGTCGACCGCGGTTATCTGCACTTTCCGCGCTGGGCGAGGAAGATGCGTCCCATTCCCATCCGTCTGGTTTTCGGCAAGCTGTACGACGGGGACAGCCTGCCGGATTCGGACGAGAAGATCATTGCCGATATTGCCGCCGCCATCCGCATCCGGGATTACGAGCTCAAGGTTCCGTTGACCCGGCGCCGGGTTTCCGGCCTTGCCCTGGGGGTGAACAGGATCCTCTACCGCTGCCCCCACTGCCGGAGCCTGGAAAGCCTGATAACCGTCGAGCCGCCGTCTGCGAACCTGGTGGAGTGTCAGAGCTGCTACTCGAGGTGGGAAGTGGATCTGGGAAGCCGTCTCACGCCGGTCGACGACCACGGCAACGCCACGGGAGAACCCAGGACCGTCGCCGATCTTTACCGGCAGATCAGAGCGATGCCTCTTAATCCCATCCACTCCACCCTGATCGAGCTCGAGCAGGGGGAGCAGCTGTACCTGGTAAGCCGGCCTCACTTCCTCTACCGCGAAAAGCTCTATCCCGCACTGCGGATCTTCGGCTTCGGAAGGGCTTTTCTGACCGACAGGCGCTTCGTCTTCCAGGGCCGGTTGAGCGGAAGGGGCAAAGTCCGCCTGGCCGTGCCACTCGAGAGAATCGAATCCCTCAGCGTCGAACCGGGGGACAAGCTGCACTTCATATACAGGAACGTTCTGTATCGAATTCCGATCCGCCGGGAAAGTGCTGCCAAGTGGTACGATTTCCTGGCCAATCTCATGGAACGAAGGAAGGCGGCGATCCCCCCAAAAGCTGATCCGTAGGCCGTCACAGACTGCTTGACAGTTTATTTTTACCCGGGTAATATTCCATCATGGAAACAGAAAAGCAATATTCGGCCTTCGAGGGATTCTCCCGGATCGCGGGGGGAAACCTGGAGGCGGTGCTGAGGAAGCTGTGGGAAATCAGGGAAGAGGGGAGCCGGCTGCTCATCTTCGAAGACGAGACGGGCCTGCAGGTGGATTTCGACCTTCATGGATCGCTGCAGGAGGTCCTGGCGAGACATCTGCCCCCGCAGCCGAAGAAGGGGCCGGGCCGTCCCCGTCTGGGCGTGGTCAGCCGCGAGGTCTCGCTGCTGCCCAGACACTGGGAGTGGCTCGAGCGCCAGCCGCAGACGCCCTCCGGAACCCTGAGACGGCTGGTCGAGGCCGCTCGGAAGAATGACGCCACCCGGGCCGGAAGGAGAGAGAGGCTGGAGGCCGCGGACAGGTTCCTGTGGTCGATAGCAGGGGACCTGGAAGACTGCGAGGAAGTCTCCCGGGCTCTGTACGCCGGCAACTGGCCGCTGTTCGACGAGCTGATCCGTCCATGGCCTCAGGACATCGGGGATCACGTGAGCATGATGGTGCGTCCGGTCAGGGAAGCTTAAAGCCTGATCCGCTGACGGACTCGCCGGTCAGAACTTGTACCCGAATTTTCGCAGCATCCGCCTGCGCTCTTCCCTGTCCTCGGGGCCCTCTACGCCCTTGGGGGCGTAACCGTCCACCACCCCCACGATGCCCCGACCCTGATCGGTCTGCACGACCAGCACCTGAAGCGGATTGGCGGTGGCGCAGAAGATCCGGGCCACCTCCTGGCATGCCTTGATCTGGTTGAGCACGTTGATGGGAAAGGCCTTGCGCAGAATCAGATAGAAGCTGTGTCCCGCACCCACCCGGCGGGCGCACTCGGTCGCCTGCTCCACCAGGCTCTCGTCGTTCCCCTCGGTTCGGATCAGGCAGGGACCGGAAGCCTCGCAGAACGCCAGCCCGTACTCGACTCCCGGAACCGAGGAATTCATGATCTCCGCCACATCCTCCACCGTCTTGATGAAGTGGGATTGACCGACGATGATATTGCACCCCTCCTCCCACTGCAGCGCTGCCGCCTGAACCTCAAGAGCCATGACTATCTCCCCTCTCCGTCCATCTCGAGGACGGCCTCGAGCTCGATCTCGCCCGCAACCACAGGCTGCTGGATCCCCCAGTTCTCCAGCACCGCCGGGTGGATCTCCCCGATCATCCCCACTCTTTCGCCCCGGTACACGACCGCGCCGCCCCGCCCGGGTACGAAGCGGGGGTCCTGGAGGGGCTCCAGGGTATAGTCCCGGGACAGGTAGAAGAACAACGCGGCCAGATGAGAGTTCGCATCGTTGAAGCTGGCCTCCCGGTCGCAGAACAGGAAGCTCAGGCAGGTAATGGTCCTGGAGCCGTAATTCTCCTTCTCATCCAGACAGGCGACCTTGCCCACCTCGAATATCCGGTGGGGATATGTTGCGTTGGAGGAGATCGACTCCGAATACAGAAGACTGGGCAGCTGCGAATTACGCAGCACCTCGAAGCTCTCGCTCATCGGATTGGCCACCTCGATGATATCCGCGCCGCTCCAGTTCATGCGGTCGACGAAATCCCTGCGGGATCCGAGGTATCCGTAGATCATCTCCTGGTATCCCTGACCGACCATGATATCCCGCGCCTGCCTGCTGAAATGCTCGATTTCCGAAAGCCTCCCGACGGTAAACTCCTCCGGCCACACGGGCTCGAAGCTGTTCATGCCCCGGCCGATCAAAATTTCCTCGATGACGTCCACCGGATGGAGGAAATCGTTGCGATACGGCGGCGGGCTGACCGTCAGCGCACTGCCGGACCGGCTGACCGGATTGCCCATCCTGCGGATGCAGGCCTCGGCCTCCTCGGCGGAGATCTCCTCTCCCAGCAGGCGGCTGGCTTCGCCCACCTCGACGGTCACCGGCTTCTGGAAGTAGTAGGGTGTGACCAGCTCCCGTCCGTAGGCGGTATCGAAGGGATAAACGACCCGTACCGGCAGGATCTGGTAGCCCAGATCGGCGAAATCACAGGCCACGATCGAGCAGGCCACCAGCAGGCTGTCCAGGTCCGGGCCGGTGAGTTCGATGAAGTGATGGGAATCCCCGACTTCCACCGCTCCGAGGTGGGCGCTGTTGATGATCGGAGGAAAGCTGAGGGTCTGTCCCTGATCGTCTTCCAGGTAGGGGAAGCGGTCGAAGTGCTCCACGATCCAGCCGAACTCCACCCCCTTCGGGTGGGTCTCGAGGATTTCCCTCAGAGACATCTCCCAGCTGTAATCCAGGGGTATGAAACGGGTGCCGTCGGGATCGGCGGCCCGGTAGTGCACTGGAAATTTCATCATATCCGCCCGGTAGACTCCCATGGCGATGGTGCTGCGCTTGCGCCCGAAGTTCCAGCACAGCTTCTCCTGGGAATTGATCATGTCCACCAGCATCGCTTCGCTGACCGGCACCCCCCGGGCGACGAAGGCGGCGATGTAGGGGCGGATACCCTTCAGGGCCTTGTCCACGCGGATCAGCCGCTCGCCGGCCGCCCGGGCGTTCCCCTGGCTGGAGAGGAAAGAGTACTCGGGAGTGCTTCCCTCCTGAAAGCTCCGCAGCTGACGCGCCAGTCCCGCAGCGGACCACAGATCCGGCCGGTTCGTGTCGTTGAGCTCGATCTTCAGGCTGTTCTCATCCGGCTTCCAGTCATCGATCTCAGCCTTGGCCACCGAAAGCAGCTCTTCGAACTCTTCACGGTCCGGCCGGCTGCCCAGCAACTGGAAGAAGCTTTTTTCCTGCAATTCGATCTTCGGCATCGCTTATCTCCGTCTCCTCAGGCGAACCTGCTCTATATCCGCGGTAAACAGTTCCCGCAGGTCGTTCAGGCCGAGGGCCACCAGGGCCATGCGGTCGATGCCCAGGCCCCAGGCCAAGACCGGCACGTCGATCCCCAGGGGCCTGGTGACCTCGGGCCGGAAGATGCCGGATCCTCCCAGCTCGAACCAGCCCAGCTGGGGATGGCGGATGTGGATTTCCACCGACGGCTCGGTAAAGGGAAAATAGCCGGGAACGAACTTGAACTGCTCCGCCCCCGCCACCTCTACGGCGAACATCTTGAGCAGGCCCAGGAGGGTCTTCAGATTGACCCGCTCCCCCAGGGCGATGCCCTCGGTCTGATAGAAATCCGCCAGGTGGGTGGCGTCGACCTTGTCGTAGCGGAAGCAGCGCACCACCCCGAAGTAGCGTCCCGGCACCTTGGCCCTGGGAAGGGTCTTGGCCGACAGAACGGTTCCCTGGCTGCGCAGGATCATGCGCCGCGTGAAGTCCCTGTCGAATGGATAGCGCCAGCCCAGACTGCCGGTGCTCCAGCCGTTTTCGTGGCAGGCGGCGACCTGGTCGAGGTAGGGCTGCTCGATCGCCCTGGCGTGGGTCGGATTCTTGATATAGTAGACGTCGTGGATATCCCGGGCGGCGTGAAACTGCGGCATGAACAGGGCGTCGCAGTTCCAGAACTCCGTTTCCAGGAGGGGTCCGTCGAACTCCTCGAACCCGAGGGAGTTCAGCTTGTCCTTGAGGTCTTCCAGAAACTCCACGTAGGGATTCTTCCGTCCAAGCAGGACGCGCTGCGGAGGGGTGTTGATGTTGTAGCTGCGAAACGAGGCGTTCTTCCATTCCCCGCTGCGAAGCAGCTCGGGGGTTATCGGACCGATCTCCTCGCCGCTGATGCCCAGCCGGCGCAGGGTCCCGGCAACCTTCAGCCCCGCCGGCGTCATTCGATAGGCCACCCGCTCCCGCTCGACCGCACGGAACATCCCCTTGTCCGCCCCCCGCTTGCGGCTCAGCGACCGGATCAACGCGGCCTGGGCTTCCGACAGATCCTCTTCCGCCATGCTCTCCGAGTCGCCGAAACGGTCGAGCAGCTTCCGCACACCCTCTACGGCATCCGCCTCCGCCTCGGCTCCGGGAACGACCCGCTTGTCCGCATCCATGGCCAGCAGACCGCTCCTGGACAGAGTTCCGTAGGCGGAGCCCACATCTCTGTTTTCCAGGCCCAGCCGGGCGGCGATCTCCGGCAGGGTCAACGGAGCCTGATTCCCGGTACGAACGAGATCGAGCAGGCGCTCTTCGGGCGTGCCCTTCTCCCTGTACTCCCTTCCCAGATCGGTGATCGAATACTCATTCGTGGTGCTCCGCTCGGTTTCCCGAATGAGCTGCTTGGCCTCGAGCCAGGAAAAGGCCTGGTTGGCCTGACCCGGTTTGTAACCCAGCTCCTCGTGAAGACGCTCGGGAGTAATCGAATCCTCAGGGGAAAAATGCAGCAGGACCCGAATTTCGAGAGGATGCAGTTCCTTGATCAGCTGTTCCCGTTCCATTGCCTGTGCTCCCAATCAGTCCCCCTGCCGTGGCGGGGCCGAGGGAATACCGCCGTACAACGGGGAGTGGTATCCCATAGAACTAATGATTGCCGGAGCTCTTGTCAAGACCTGCAGGTCTAGCCGGCGGTTGCCTACAGCTCGAGCTCTTCCTCCAGACGGCGGATAGCCGAATCGAGAAACTCGATCCTCTTGCTCACGAGTCTGCGGCTTTTTGCAAAGTAGAAATCTTCGGCGTAGCTTCGCCAGCGCTTCAGCAGCTCGATCACCTGCCCCATGGTTTTCAGATGGTGCCAGAAGAAAGACCCGATGGACAATCTGACCAGACCCACCGCCCCGACGCTCTCAAGGAGGTTGGCATCATGGAGGAGTTTGCCCTCCACCGTCAGGCCCTGTGCAAGCCCGCCTCCCTCATCCGGCATGTGACCAAGGATGGCCTGATACACCGCGTCGATCTTGCCGGGGGCAAAACCGGTTTCTCCTAAAATTGCTCTGGCTTTCTCCGCCGAGCTGGCCGGATGTCCCGAGCTCATCTCGACATCGTGGAGGAAGCAGGCGGCGTGGAGCACCTCGTCATCGTAGTCCATCCCTTCACCGATCTTCCGAGCCAGCTGGTAGATCCGGTACGAATGCTCGTACCCGGAAGCCAGGCGTCCCGCCGTCAGGTCCTTGGCGTACTGCTGAATCAACTTTCGCATACTTCCACCCTTCTATACCTTCCGCCTTTCTTTGGCGCCGGCTGAGTAGAGCTTGAGAATTTTGAGGGCGTTTTCCCCCGTAATCTTGGCGAACACCTCGGGGGTTATACGATTCTCTTCGCGGAGCGCACGCAGATAGCCCAGGTGCGGCATCCTTCCATCGGCGCCTCCGAAGCACACGTCGGTCCCGAACAGAACCCTGTCCTGGAATTCCGTGAGGAAGCCCGCGCCGAAGTCCCTGTCACGGCTGATGGCATTGAAACCGCTGTTGGCGGATATGTCGGCGTACAGGTTCGGATACCTTCGCAGCAGGCGGATCAGAGCCCCTTCCTTGCGGATCGGGCCGGTCGGATAAACGAACTTCTTTTCCACGGTGATATCCCCCTCGATCTCCGCCCAGAACCCCGGCGCGTGTCCGATCACCGTGGTGCCGGCGGCCGCCTGCAGCAGCCTCTCCAGCCGGGGAAGACCGACATCGTCATAGAGGCCGTACACGCCCCTGCCCGGGCCGGTACAGTGGAACAGCACGGGAAGCTCGTATTCACCGCACTGGCTGAAAAGACTGACGACTCTTGGATCATCAACGGCGATATTGGCGGTGATCTCCCCGATGCCGACGCAGCCCATCTCCCGGAAGCGTTCCAGAACCCAGGAGAAATCAGTCTCCGGCGGATTGGCAACCTGGTGCGGCTCGAGATTGCCGAGACATCCCATCCGGGGGTCCACGTTGCCGAAGATGATGATCCGGTCCTGATACTTGCGGGCCGTTTCCAGCTGGCTGAGCAGATCCCCCTGCGGCTGAAAAAGGGCGGGGCCTCTCATGCTCTCCGGTGACACCCTGGTCGGGAGCACCACCGCCTTGTCGATTCCTTCCTCATCCAGGCGCTCGATCAGTCCCTCCCAGGTCACGGGCAAGCGGTCCATCCGTTCAGGAGTCCTGAGATCCCCCACGTGGGTGTGAAAATCGATGATCATCTCTCTACTGCTCCTTCATCGGGAAAAACGGAAACAACCGGGGAATGTCCTCTTTTTTGAACCCGGCGCCGTACTCGCATCCCTCGAAGGCCTCGGCATAGCGAACAGCCCCTCCCTCCCGATCCCCGTACAGCTCGATCAAGACCGGTCGGTACTCGTTGGCGATGTTCTCGAAATACGGCAGGCGCCAGGAAGCAAGCCAGCGCCTCCGCTCCCCGGGATCGGCAGGCACCTGATCGGAGATTCCCTGGTTGAAGGGAAGCCACTCGTAGAACTGTGATTCGTGGCAGTCCATCATCTGCACTTTCTTCTCGATCACCTCGTCGATCCCGACCACTACATCGGGCTGAAACGGAAGAGGCTTGCGGAAATTATCGTGCATGTAACAGATCTTGGGAGTCCGGGGCAGGATGTCGGTCAGGGCCACCATGTTGGGTACGGTGACGATGTAGGAGGCGTCCTGAACGAGCTGCGAAGTGTAGCGATGATCCGGATGGTAGTCGTTCGGCCGGTGAGTGATGATCAGATCCGGATTGTATTCCCGGATGATGCGGATGATCAGCTTGCGGTTGGCCACGGAGGGCTCCAGCTCACCGTTGTGCAGATCCAGAACCTGGTACTCCGCCAGGCCCGCCACCCGTGCTGAGGCCTGGGCCTCCGCGTAGCGCCGACGTGCCAGCTCGATGCCCCCGATCCTGTGATGTCCCGTATCGCCATTGGTGGTGCTCAGAAATTTGACCGTGTGCCCCAGGGAGACGTACTTCAACGCCAGACCGCCGCAGCGGATATCCGCGTCATCGGGATGGGCACCGATGACCAGGATCTTCAATCTCGCCATTTTTCCCTCCCCTGACATGTTCGTACTGTCCGTTTCAACCGGCCCCTGCTCCGATCCGTTCCAGTGACTTGATCAGGTGCATGAACGCTCTCGTGATGTGGTAGGGATCCTTGACCGGAAGGGCCACCACCTTGTCCTCCGGCCTGCCTTGCCGGTCGCGGATCTGGATCCACTCCCCGACGTCTTTGTCCGGATTGGGGAAGGTCTTGAACACGTAGTCGTGGAACTTCCAGTATGTATCCATGAACCAGGGGTCCCGGCTATGCTCGTAGGCCAGAATCAACGCGTACAGAGCCTCGGAGTGGACCCACCAGAGCTTGTTGCTCCAATTCTCCGTGAGCTCCACGATCATGTGATCGCCCTTGTTCTGTTCGGCTATTTCCCCCCGGGGGCTGCCGCCGTCGATGTGCAGGAACTGGGGCAGACCGCCGTGCTCCCGGTCCCAGCCCTTGGATGTCATCCAGCGTACGATCTCCGTGGCGGTTTGTAGAGCCTCCCGATCCTTCACTTTCGCAGCGAAGTGCATCATGAACCAGGCATCCTCCAGTGAATGTCCCGGGTTGAAGTAGCTGCCCAGCATTTCATCGCAGGCGGGACTGTTGTCCTCCTTGACCGCCTCCAGGAGTATCTCCTTGTCTTTGTGGACAAACACGCTCAGAGTCTCCCGCATCGAGTCCAGCGCTACCCGTTCCAGTCGATCCGCAGCCGGATCTTTGAAAAAACGGGCGACATCGGCCAGCTCCTGGGCCGTCTCCAGCATGATCATGGATTTGCCGTGGGATTTGTACCCCTTGGGTGTGTCGTGGGGGAAGGACCTGAAGTTCCCGCTGGAAAGTCTCTGCCGGACTGATTCGAACAGATCCAGGGCGAATTCGAAATACCGCCGGTCGCCGACGGCCCGGGAAAACTCACCCATTCCGTAGATCAGGAATTCATCCGCGGCAATTCCCAGATCATAACTGTCCCCGGGAGCCGCCTTCCTGACCGAACCGTCCCGGTTGGCGAGAATCGGCCTGCCCGTCTCATCCAGCACCCAGGCGCAATTGCCGTTGGGAAGCCGTGCGTGCTCCTTGAGAAAACGGGCTCCCTCCGCCGCCGCCTCCCGGATCTCTGCCAGATTCTTGTCGCTCGTGTATCCCTGGAAGGCATAGACCACGCGGGAGAGCATCCACAGGAAGCGTCCCTGAGACCAGATATACTTGTGCTTCGACTTGAGTACGTCTCCCGCATTGTTGAAACAGGTGAAGAAGCCGCCGTTTTCACGATCGATGCCGAAACGCATCCAGAACGAGATCAGGGTGTCGAACAGATGATCGACGTAGAAACTTTTAAGCTTTTCGAATGTCATGGGTTTCATGATTTCCTCCTGCTCAGCCTTTGATCGAACCGATCATGATGCCGCTGGTGAAGTATTTCTGGATAAACGGGTAGATGACCAGAATGGGGATCATGGCCACGATGGTGATGGCCGCCTGGATTCCCTGCGGACCGGCCTGGCTCATCATGGCGGACTGCTCGAAGGGCAGCTGATCTTCCAGCATGTGCTGGGTCAGGATGTCCCTGAGCACCACCTGGATCGTGTACTTCGAGGGGTGGGTCAGGAAAAACACCGCCGGCATGAAGATGTTCCAGTTGAAGATCAGGTAGAACAGCCCGATCGCCGCGATCACCGGCTTGGACAGGGGAACGAAGATCCTGAACAGAATCGTCAACTCCCCCGCTCCGTCGATGAAGGCGGATTCCTCCAGGCTGTCCGGTATGGTCTGGAAGTAATTCTTGATGATGATCATATTGAAGGTGGTGATGGCGTACGGCCAGATCAAGGCCCACAGGGAGTTCATCAGACCCAGTTTCTTGACCAGCAGGTACAGGGGGATGATCCCCACCGGGAAGAGCATGGTGAACACTGCAACCAGCGTGAAAACCGTGCGCAGGGGCAGGCGCTTTCGCGACAGGGGATAGGCGATCATGAAGCTCATGAAGAGGTTCACGGTCGTGCCGACTACGGCTACGAAGAAGCTGTTCTTGAAGCCCGAGACGATGCCCCTGGCCTGGAAGATCTTGACGTAGGTGTTGATGGTGACCTTCACCGGCCACAGCCAGACCTGACCCTGCTCGATGTAGAACTCCGGGCTGAAGGAACGGGCGAAGACGTTGAGAAAGGGAAACACGCAGATCCCGGCGAAGATGAACAGGAAGACATAAACGAAGACGACGAAGATCTTCTCGGAGGGTCGGTAGTTCTTGAACCTGAGCATCGGCATGGCTGTCCCCTTACCAGAGCCCGTGCTCGGTAAGCCGCTTGAGAACGGCGTTGGAGCCGAGAACCAGGACGAAGCCGATCGCCGATTTGAACAGGCCGATGGCCGTGGTGTAGGCGAAGCGCCCGCCCAGAATGCCCTGGCGGTAGTTGAAGGTCTCGATGACGTCCCCCACGTCGTAGACCATGGGGCTGTACAGGATATAGACCTGCTCGAAGCCTACGGTCAGCAGCTGCCCCAGCCGCAGGATGAACAGGATGGTGATGACCGAGGCGATCCCCGGCAGGGTGACGTGCCAGATCCTCTGGAACAGATTGGCTCCGTCGCAGATGGCCGCCTCGTAGGACTCCTGGTCGACGCCTGCCAGCGCGGCCATGTAGATGACGGTGAAATAGCCGCTGTTCTTGGTGATCTCCGAAGCCACCAGGACGGGCCGGAACCAGGCTTCCTTGGCCAGGAAGTAGATGGGCTCACCTCCCAGCTTCGCTATCACCACGTTGATCATTCCCACCGAAGGGGAGAGCATTGCATGCATGATGCTGGCATAGATCACCCAGGAGATGAAGAAGGGGATAAAGGTGATGGTCTGGATCGTTTTCCGGTAGGCTCTGCTGAAAACCTCGTTCAAGAACAGGGCCAGAAGAATGGGAAAGGGGAAGCCGATGAGTATCTTCATGGCGCTGATCACCAGCGTGTTGCGCAGCACCCGCAGAAACAGAGGATCCTGGAACAATGCCTCGAAGTTCCCCAGCCCTATCCAGGGACTGCCCCAGAAGCCCTTGGCATAGGAGTAATCCTTGAAGGCGATCAGGTTCCAGTAGTAGGGGACGTAGCGGAAGATCGCGTACCAGACCATGACGGCCAGGGCCATGAAGAAGAGAAACTTGTTCTTGATGAACTGTTTGCGGAAGGCGCCCAATCGGCT
>JAFGQJ010000080.1 GCA_016935715.1 Spirochaetales bacterium | reverse complement strand
GGAATCATCGAGGATCGGTGAGCGAGAACTGCTGATCGAGAACGGGTGATCGAATGAAGCGAACAATCAAGATGGGCGTGCTCGGCCTGGGCCGCATGGGTCAGATCCACTGCAGGCTGATCAGCGAGTGCGGAGGATTGCAGCTAGTGGCCGGCAGCAGCGGCTCCGCGCAGCTGCGCAAGAGCGTCGAGGACGGTTTCGACATTCGAACCTATGCGGATCACCAAGCATTGCTACGCGATCCACAGGTCGAATGGATCGTCATCGCCACCACCACCGACCGCCACAGGGAGTGGGCGCTTGCGGCCGTCCAGGCGGGAAAGAGCCTGGTCATCGAAAAGCCGATAGCCCTTACCCTCGAAGAGACCGAGGAGATCATCGCCGCGGCGCAGCGTGCCGGTGTGCGCCTCACGGTGTACAACAGCCGCCGCTGGGACGCGGACTTCCTGTTCGTCCGCAAGGTGCTGGCCGATGGTTCCCTGGGGGAGGTGTACCGGATCGAGTCCCGGTACACGAATTTCAACCGTGGCTGGGGAGCCTGGGGAGCCCAGGGGGAGAGCAATCCCTGGAGGCTGAAAAAAGCGTACGGCGGAGGGATGCTGGGCGACTGGGGTCCCCATCTGATCGATCAGATCCTGCTGCTCGCGGACTCGCCGCTCCGATCCGTGTTCGGGAAGCTCTACGGCAAGATATGGAGCACGGAGGTCGAGGATCACTTCTTCTGCGAGCTTCTGTTCGAAAGCGGGGTCTCCGTTCTGGCAGAGGCATCGAACAACCACCGCATCCCCCAGCCCCGCTGGGTGCTGGTGGGCACCGAAGGAACCCTGCGGGTCGAGGGAGGAAGCCCCTCCGATTGGAGCCCCGCCCTGATCCGCCGCAGCTCGGCAGGGGGCATCGAGGAAAGCCGCCATGAGCTTCCCCGTATCGAGATCTCGACCGGATACTACCCGGCCCTGGTCGAAGCCCTGCAGTCCGGCGCACCGCCTCCCGTGCAGCCAGACCAGGTGCTGCGGGTCATGGAGGTGATCGAGGCGGTGCGGAAGTCGAGCTCTTCGGGCAGATCGATCGACCTGGGTTGAGGTCCGGCGGAGCACCGACCGGCGCGCCGCCCTTCGCCTCAAACCAGCTGGTCCGGGAACGGACAGAGAGGCGGAAGATCGGAGGAATCCAGGATCGTGTTCATCTTATGCCGCAAGGCGCTCCTCCCGGCGGGCTGCAGCGCCGCCAGAGCCTCGATCGATTCGTCGAGCTGGGATTCGGTCTTGGGGCCGACCAGGACGCTGGCCACCTCCTCCCGGGCCAGCAGCCAGATGATGGCCGCCTGGGCGGGGCTGATTCCTTCGGCCTCGGCTGCCTGTTCGAGCCTGCCGGTAACGGCGAGAACCCTGCGAAACAGGTCTCCTGAGTAGCCCGGAAAGGTGGAGCGTTCATCGTCGGCTGCGAACTCGTGATCGGGAGCGTATTTCCCCGACAGTATCCCTTTGGCCAGTGAGCTGTGGGAAATCACCGCAATCCGTTCCCGACGGCAGTAATCGATCATGCGTTTTTCGGCAGATCGGTTCAGGGCATTGTAGTTGATCTGATTGGAGACAATGGGCGCCACCCGCCGGGCACGCTGCAGCTGCTCCACCGTGAAGTTGGAGACGCCGCAATAGCGGATGAGCCCCTGCTCCTGAAGGCTCGCCATTGCCCGAAGCGTTTCCTCCACGGGTACAAGGGGATCGTATCGATGAACCTGGTAGAGATCGATCCGGTCGGTTCCCAGTGCTTTCAGGCTGTTCGCGAGTGCCTTCTTCACACCTGCGGCGGTGAAGTCCTTGCTCACCTTGGTAGCCAGGAAAACCCTGTCCCTGTACCCGCCGCTGAGGGCTTTTCCGACTTGCTGTTCGCTGTCTCCGTAAAGCTCTGCGGTGTCGATGAAGGTGACGCCTCCGTCGATCGCCCCCCGTATCAGCGCCGTGGATTCACTCCGGTCCACGGCGCCCATCATGCCGGCCAGCTGCCAGGTGCCCAGTCCGATGGCCGAGATTTTTTCTTCCGTCCCGCCCAATTGCCGGTACTCCATTCCAGCTCCTTCCAGACGAACTACAGCACCGCCAGCAGCGGCATCAGGCGCTGAGCTCGCTCAGCTTCACCGGCCTGTGCTCCCTGTACGAGAGGCCCGCAGCCTTTCCCATGACCACGGGAATGCGTCCGTCGATTCCGGTCACAGGCGGCGGCTGGTCGTTGAGCACGCAGTCGACGAAGCTCTGCATCTCCCGGACGTAGGCCTCGGTGTAGCGTTCCAGGAAAAAGTACAGGGGCAGATCGCTTCGGGTGCCCTGCCTGTCGAGCATCCGCACCTGGGTGGGCCTCTCGTTCTCCGCCAGGAGAACACCTGCACTGCCGAACACCTCCACCCGCTGATCGTAGCCGTACACGGCCTGGCGGCTGTTGTCGATCGTGCCGATCACCCCGTCGGCGAAGATCAGGGTGACCACGGCGGTGTCTATGTCACCGGCTTCCCCGATTTTCGGTTCGATCATCACCCCGCCGGTGGCGAATATTTCCGCCACCTCGCTGCCGATCAGGAAGCGGGCCATGTCGAAATCGTGGATCATCATGTCCAGGAAGATGCCCCCGGAGACCTTGATGTATTCGATGGGCGGCGGCGCCGGATCCCGGCTGGTGATGCGCAGGATGTGGGGAGCGCCGATTTTTCCATCCCGTATCGATTCGCGAATCTTTGCGAAGTTGGGATCGAAGCGCCTGTTGAATCCCACCTGCAGCTTCACCCCGGCCTGCTCGACTTTGCTCAGGGCTCCGTCGATCTTGGCGAGGTCGAAATCGATGGGTTTCTCGCAGAAAATCTGCTTGCCCGCTTCGGCAGCCTCTTCGATCATCCGCGAGTGGGTATCGGTGCTGGAACAGATGATGACCGCCTCGATGCCGCGG
>JAFGQJ010000011.1 GCA_016935715.1 Spirochaetales bacterium | reverse complement strand
GTTGTAGCCTATATCTGCGAGTATGTCCTTGTTGTAAAACAGAACAGCCCCGTTGCCCACGATAATAGGCAGCCCGTACTGATCGCCATAGGCGAACCCGCTTCCCAGATACAGATAGTTGTCCCGATCCGCCGGGGTCAGATAAGGGCTGATGGGAGCAACAGCGCCGAGATCGATGAACGTTCCCAGTATCTCGGCGTACATGTATCCCACGTCCGGCCCCTGGTTCGCCGCAATTCCGGTCATGTACTTTTCTTCGTAATTGTCCCAGGGAGTGATCTGGAGCTCGATTTCCACATTGTGGGCCGCTTCGAATTCTTTCAGGATCGGTTCCCACATCTCCTGATCCAAAACATCCTGGGTTCCGTAGGGTGGCAGCCACAACGACAGCTGTTTCTTGCTGCCTTCCTTCGATTCGGGTTGTCCACCGGCGAAGAGAACGGACGCACCAACGCTCAGGACAAGCACCAAAGCCAGAACTCTTTTCATCGTCGCACCTCCAAGTTTTTGACATGGTATAGTCGTTCATGGCTGAAGAGAATAGCCGAGTATGCAAAGATTATGGACAGATGTGCAATGAGAGGTAAGAAACCTCTATTGAGCCAGATTGTCGATTACACTATGAGGGTATTGACTGTTGACCTCTCTTAGAAACACCCCGGGAGCGTGGCCCCTCGAGTTTTTATAAACCCGGCTGAAATACAGCGAATCGGGATATCCAACTTTTGCCGCCGCCTCCTTGATGATCAACGACGGGTCTTTTTGAATCAGATACTCGAATCGGCGGATCTTCCGTTGCGCAACCAGGCGGGTGAAACTGATGCCGATGTGGTTCTTCACCGTGTGCGAAATTGACGATTCACTCTTGCAGAGCTTTTTTGCCACCTCCCGGCGGGTTATGGCCCGGCCGATGTTCTGATCGATATAGTTGACGATCTGCTCGAACACCAGCGAACGCTCCAACACGATGTAGTTGAACGAGATGATATAGTCGATGAACAGAGTCATGAGGGAGAGCATATTTTCGACCTGTTGGACGGTAAAAAGAGGAGCTTCTCTGAAAGCCTGCTCAATCCTCTTCCGTTCCCCGAATTTCTGCTGCCAGAGCAGCGCGATTTTCTCCGGGATCCGGTGCTTCGTCCTCAATTGTCCGATCATGATGAATCCGACCGGCATCTTGTCGATCATCACGGGGAGAATCATTTCCCGCAATCCGGCATGGCAGTTGTAGCTGACCGGCCCGCCCTTTCTATTGGCGACAAGGCACATCTCTTCATCCTGCTGCAAACAGCAGGGAAGCAGACCCAGGTCTTGCTGTACCTTTTCACAGTAATCCAAGGATCGTTCGGGGAAGCTTGCCTCCAGTTTGTCCATGGTCAGGGAATAGAAAGTGAGATGGACATTGAAGCAAACGGCAAACCGGTTGAATATCTCCCGTACATCATCCTTGAGAAACAGATGCATTCTCGTGTTCATCAGATCCGGCTCCTGGAACAGACTTCCCATCATAGCGCGCGTTTCGCTTGCCTGCGGCCGTAAGCGGCCGCAACAGGATTCAAACGCAACCCGTTAATAAAGAAAAAAAGGCCAGCTCCGAAGAGCCGGCCTTCGTTTATTGTGTCGGCGTTTAAATATAGTAAACTGGGAGGGGAACTATATTAGGTACCGACACACTTATTATCGACCTAAAGCGGTAAAAATTAATCTCCATCTATAATTATATCAAATATTATGGAAAGATGGTAGTGTTTTCCCTTTTGAACATTGAATTTCTTGCTGACGCTCCGATCGGCGATTTTCGCCCGCAGCAGGTGAGTCCCCTCGCTGATCGGGATGGGGAATGAAGCGGTATCCGAGATTTTTTCGCCGTCCAGGTACAGCTCCGTTCCCGGGGGAGCATCTATCGAAAGCTGGCTGATCATCTCCTCCAGCTCGATGTCCACCAGGCTCGTTTTGCCCGAATCCACGGTGAAGCTGGTGTTGACTTCCTTGAACGATGAAGACACCACACGGAGCCGATGGATTCCCGAGCTCAGCTCCAGCCGCCCGGGCGCCGCTTCGATCGGGTCGCCGTCCACGAACAGGCTTATCGGCTCATCCTCCCTTCCACGGGGAAAGTGCAGGATCAGCTCCGCGTAGCCTTTTTTCTCCAGCAGCGGTTTGACGGAGAAATAGAACTTCTTGTCCACTATCGTGGCGGGTATCCCCTTGGCCAGGGGGACCATCGTAAGAATCAGGGGAAAATCGCCGCGTGCAACCGGACGTTCCAGGCTGTAGGTGCCTACCGGCAGGGTCTCGCCGCCGGTAGGGGGTTTGATGGGAATGTGGATGTATATCCTGTTCAGATAGGGCAGGTACTGGAAAAACGCCCGCTCTCCGGTGTAGAAACGCTCGTCGCGCTGCGGCCGGGGGGAGATGTTCTTGTAGATGGCCAGAGCGTAGCTGTCGAAGTATTTCTTGAGCTCGTTCGAAAGAACCAGCTCCACCCGTATTCCTTCGAGGAAGGGGGACTCGTCTTCCAGAGACAGTACGGCGGCCTCCTCCAGGGACAACGCAACGGTCCGCTCGAAGGCGGCGTCGCTTGCAACCCGGATCTCTTCTACCACCAGGCCGCGGATTTGGTCGGCCCATGAAGCTGCCGTCAGGCAGGCGCTGAGAAGCACGCACGCACAGACAGTCTTGAACGCTCTCATTGCATGGCTTCCTTTGGCATGGGGAGTAGCGGAGCCGGATCCCGCGAAGCCCCACGGCGTCGTATCTCGAAATGCAGATGCGGGCCCGTGGAGTAGCCGGTGGTTCCCACCGTGCCAATGATCATACCGGATCGCACCTCGTCGTTCAACTGCACATGGATTTCAGCCAGATGGCCGTAGATTGTCTGGTAGCCCGCTTCGTGATCGACGATGACCATCTTCCCCAGAATGGGATCGAACCCCAGCTGCGCTACCGCTCCGTCCCGCGCCGCGATCACCTCCGTACCGAGAGGCGCGGCCAGGTCGATCCCCTTGTGAAACTCGGAGTCTCCCGTAAATGGATTGTCCCGCATTCCGTAGCCGGAGCTGAGTCTTCCGAAGGGCAGGGGAAAGCGGAAGAGGATGTTGAGGAAGTAGGCCCTCTCGACGGGGGTGAAGCCCTCTCCCCGATAGAAGCGCAGCTGGTGCAGGCGGCCGTCCTTCTCGAGCCGGATCGCCAGCGCTCCTTCCCTGGTGTTCGCGGTGACCGAAGCCACGATCTCCTGGAAGCTGCTCGCCGGGCTTTCCCAGACGAAAATCCCCGGTTGGTTCGGAATCAGCACGATCTTCAGGGATCGGATGTCCGCCGGATTATCCAGCCCGTTCAGGGTTGCGATGCAGTCGTAGGGCAGGTTGAGCCTGGCAGAGAGAGCCAGGAGGTCCATCTGTTCGCCCGGCTCGTAGGAAAACAGGCGCAGCGGCGGGAATTCCACGGGATCCTTGCCCGGCAGGCGGCTTTCCGCCTGGAAGTACGCCTGGAGATCCGCCTGAAGCTGCTTGAACAGCACATCCTGAGAGCTCAGTTTTCCGATGCGGGGATAGTCGCAGGGAGCAACGGAACAGACCAGCAGCAGAACAAGGACCATGCCCCGGGTGAGAAAACTACCTTTTACTCCGTCTGCCATATTTCAGGAATCCCAAAAGCAGCAGCCATGCAACCCCCGAGAGAACTGCCGGGAGGAGGTGCTCCCGACTGATGAGAACCGCGATCCCGTAGATCACGGCAATGGAGGCAACAACGACGGCTGCCGTTTTGAGTATCGGCAGGATGCGGCCGCTGAAGTACAACCGCAATTCTCCCGGTTCCCGGCTCAAACGGACGAACCTGCCGATGAGCAGGGCAAGGATCCCGGCGGCCAGCAGGGCGAACACGAAAATCGTGTACCCCGCGGCGAAATTGCTGGAGAAGTACCACAGCGGGACCGCCACGATCAGGGCGATGGCGGAGATCACCACGACCAGAGCGAGGAACCCACCGATTCTGCGGATGGAACGCCCGAGATCCTCGAGCATGCGTGCAAACATTCTAAACCTCGACCTCAGGAACCGTGGAACTTTTTCTCGAGCTCCCGGTAGCGCAGCGCATCCTGCTCTCTGCCGAGCCGCTCGGCCAGAGAGATCAGGCGGGGAAGCACCTGCGCGGCGTTCCTGTACAGGTACATCGCCTGGTACACCTGAAATGATTTTTCATAGCTGATGAAGGCCTGCTCGTCGTTTCCCGCCTTTTCTTCGATCATCCCCCGTGCGAACAGGTCCTTGGCAATCCCGACGGAGTTCTCCACGCGTTTGTCGAAGCTCAAGGCCAGGTCGATGTTCTCCCGCGCGGCCAGAAACTCTTCCCGCTTGGAGTGGATGGAGGCGATCATATAGTAATTGCTGGCGATTTCCTCGTACCGCTCCAGCTCCGTGTTGATCGCCAGGGCCTGCTTGAAGTACTCATGGGCCTCATCCAGCATCCCCCTTATCTTGAACACGGAGCCGATGTCGTGGTAGATGATCGCCAGCTCCGCCCTCCGATCCTCCTCCTGGTTACCGGCCAGAGCACCCCTGGACTCCTCCAGCAGCGCCGCAGCAACCTCTGTTTCTTCCCGTTCCAGGTACACCTCCGCCAGGTTCGTGCTGCTGCGGGCGATCAGCAGCGGATCCTGCAGGAGCTGCGCTTGTGCGAGGGCTTTTCGAAAATGCTCTTCCGCTTCCTCCAGGTAGCCCGCAGCCAGATATACCTTCCCGATCGAGTTATAGGATTCGACGATCCCCGCTTCGTTGTCTACCGATACGTTGTCATTCAGGGCCAGGTTGAAAAACCGCAGAGCCTGGGTGTATCGCCCCTCGTTGAAGTAGGCATTGCCCGCCTCCGTGTATTCCGCCGCCTGGTTTTTCTTCTCCGTCTTTTCTTTGGGCTGCTCGGGAGCCGTCGAGCAGGAAGCGATCAGGAAGCAGCTCATGATGAAAACGGCCGGCAGACGGCGGTGCATCTAGAAGTCCCTGTCCCGAAAGCTCTGGAAGGTCGTGGGCTGCCGGAGAGGCTCGGGAACGCCTCCGCGCAGCAGCGGATTGTTCTTCACCGCCTCCAGAACATCCCTGCCCTGGTCCAGCGTGACTTTGCCCTTCTCCAAAATACCCGATATCTGTGGCTGGGAAGCGTTTACGAAGGCGACGAAATCCCCCAGCTCATCGATGATCCTGTTCAGCTCTTCGATGGATTGAACGATCTGATCGTAGAGCTGATTCTCGTCATCCAGAATGGTGGCCAGCGATCCTTTCGGGTCGAGCAGCTTCTTCGCCAGCCCGGTGGGCTCGGTCATCCCCTCGGTCAGCTGGTTGATGTTTCCCGCCGCCTGCTGCAGGTCGTCGAGCACGCTGTTTACCTGGCCTGCGGTGGACTCCAGCTCCGTGAGAATGCCCGCAAGCGGCCCCGGGCCGACCCCGGCTATCGAGCTGTTCAGCGAATCGACCATCTCTTCGATGGACAGCAGCGTGGAGTCCACCTGCAGCAGGATCGGACCCAGGCTGGCGATCGCTTCTCCTATCGGATCCTCGCCGACGGGGCGATCGACCAGCCCTCCCGCCACCAGCTGTTTTCCCTCCTCCAGGTCCGTGGAGGGGATGTAGGAGAACTCGGGCAGGGGTTCGGCCGGTCCCTTGCCGGGGTGAAAAAACATGCCCCCGCCGAGACCCAAAGGATTGGAGGAGAGCTCCAGGACGGAGTTCGGCAGCACCCGGTCGTAGTAGGTGTCCATGATGAAGAACTCGATTTCCACCAGGTTGTCCTTGGTCAGGGAGATGGTGCTGATCTTGCCGATTTCGAAGCCCTTGAGCCTGATGGGCATGCCCACGCTCAATCCGCCGGCTGATTTGAAGATGCTCCAGTAGTAGTAATCCTTGGCGAACCAGCGCTGGTTGATGCCCAGCAATATGAGGATGGCGGCAACCGCCAGGATCGCAAGGAGGACGAAAATCCCCACGATTTGATGGGCAAAGCGAACCCGGAACTTCATTGCATTTTCAGTATGCTTGAGCGCATATGGAAGTGTCAAGTTATCCCGG
>JAFGQJ010000390.1 GCA_016935715.1 Spirochaetales bacterium | reverse complement strand
GACACCGCCTCTTCGCCCTCTATGAAGATCAGGGCCTCGTTTTCCTCGGGGAACACCGGCTCGATCCTGGTTTCCGGCGCCGTCAGCACGTGCTCTTCGGCATTCAGAAGCTCTGTTTCCTCTGCCCCGCCTTCCTGAGCCCAGGCGACGCTGGAGAGTATGGTAAAGGCAGCCAGGAGTATGCAAAACACGGACCCGTATGATTTCATGGCTCCTCCCTTTGCTTGTACGATTTCGGCAGGTATACTACAGTACCACAGGTGAATATAGTACAAGCTGAATGAAATCTCAGAAGCCTATTACCCGTATCGGCGAGTTGTTCCTTTTTTCCATAGCGATCGGCGCGGCTAATTGTTTTTTCAGGGACAATCCGGGTTTTTTTCGGGGCTCGTTCAACCCTTACCTGCTGCTGGCTCTGGTCGTGGCCGCCTATTATGGAAAATACTACGGAATTCTGAGCCTGCTGATCTCCAGCCTGATCATCGCCCTGCCCCTGCCGCTGGCACTGGAGCAGCTCAAGCCGGGAACCTGGGGGCCCTCCTACTGGAATCGCCTGTTGAGCGCGGCGCCGGTGCCGCTGGCGGCGACCCTGGTGTCCGCGTACATCCTGGGCCTGATCCGGGACGCCCGGGAGGGGGCGCTGGCCGGGGCAAAGGAGCGGGTCCGGCTGTTCTCACGCCAGAAAGGGGAGCTGCTCAAGCAGAAGCGGGTGCTGCAGACGATCAACCGGGAGCTGGAGCAGCGGGTATCCCGCCAGCAGGACTCGATCACGGCGCTTCACTCGGAGATCCAGGAGCTCTACTCGGTGAATCTGGACAAGGCCCTGGAAACGATCCTGGGTACGGTGCAGCGTTTCTCCGGGGCGGAGACCGTTTCCATCTGGGAAGCCCACCCGCAAAGCAAAGACCTGCACGTGGCGGCAAGCCGGGGATGGGAGGAGGGCGGATCCCGGCCGGGGGTCGTATCGATCGACGGCAGCATCGAGGGCTGGGTGCTGCGCAACAACACCATCTTTTCCTTAAAAATGCTCGGACAGTACGAGAACCTCAGGCAGATGGACCGGGGAGTGAACATCATGACCTTCCCGGTGTCGGCGGGACGGAAAATCTGGGGGGTGCTGAACATCGCGGATATGCCCTTCGAGAAATACAACCTCTACACGGAAAAGCTGATCACGATGATCCTGGCCCTGGCGGCTCCGGCCCTGGAGAGGGCGGTGGAGTACGAAGCGGTGGTCACCCAGGCGGAAGTCCACCCGGTAACGGGGCTGCCGGCCTTCTCCCAGTTCTTCTCCCTCCTGAACGACAACCTCCAGCGGGCCCGGCGGAACCGGGAAACCCTGAGTGTGGTGATCCTGGAGCTGACCAATATCCCCGTCCTGTCGGAAACCTACGGAAGGGACAACGCCCTGCAGCTGATCAGCCAGCTGGCCGGCCAGATGGTGATCCTGTCCCGCAACAAGGCCAACATCTTTCACTACAAGGATGAAAGCCAGATCGTCCTGCTCTTCCCGAACCTCGACTATGACGGTGCCTCCCTGTTCAGCCTGGAGGCCCTGAACGGGATCAACCAGAGGGAGTGGACGGTGAACGAACACGCCGTAAACCTGGAGGTCACGGTGGGATATGCCTCTCTGAGCGAGGAACAGATGGAAGCGGAGGGGCTGCTGCAGATCGCCGAAAACATCCTGGAGATGCAGAAGGTATAGACCGAGGGATGCTGGACTTCGACTATTTTCACCACGGCCCCGATGCCTATCAACCGGCGACCGCGAACGCCGCCATGCGGGCGGCGGAGGCTCGCCTGCTGCCGCTGGAAGCCTGCGTATACCTGGGGACCTCCCTGAAGCCTCTCGACGAGGAGCCGGTGGATCTGGCCGCCATCGAGCGCGTCCTGTCCCGCCCGAACCTCGATCTGGATACGAATCTGCTGCTGATCCGCATCCTGACCAGGCTGCTGCGCAACCCGGACGCGGAAGTCGCCCTGTTCGCCGCCGAGAGCATCAACGTGATCGAAACCCGCTACACCAAACGGATCGAAACGCTCAAGGCGGCGCTGAAGCAGCGAACGGATAAGGAGGCACTGCGCCGCCTGGCCCGGCAGTACTACGAGCTGGCCCGGATTCACCCCGGATCGATCCGCAACTTCTACCTCCGGGAGGCATTCGGCTACATCAAGAAGCTGAACAAGCTCAAACGTCTCGGCAGACAGGAGGTCGTGCTGCTGGTGCGAATCCTTCTTACCCTGGGTCTCACCGGTCAGGCGGAGCGGATCGTCGCTCAGCTGACCGATCGCGAAGACATCGCCTGTCTACGGCTGGAAATGGAAGTGGCCTTCAAGAGGAAAGACGTCACCGCAATACAGCAGCTCGCCGATCGGCTCCAGGCCAGGGGCGTGCAGCTGGATGAGCAGAGCGGGGATTTCATGGCGTACTGGTACGAGGCGGCCCTGTGAGCCGGCGACCCACCGTCTGTCTGATTCTCGAAGGCTCCTATCCCTTCATCACAGGAGGTGTGTCCGCCTGGGTTCACCAGCTGATACTCTACCTCGAGGACATCGACTTCGTGCTCTACACGATATCCCCGGCCCGGGATCAAACGCAGCGCTACGAGCTGCCCGGCAACGTGGTGGCTCACAGGGACATGGTCCTGTCTGAGCCTCCCCGAAGCCGCCGCCGGCCAGCCGGCGTAAATGCGCTGATCGACGAGGTCGCCGCCATCCACGAGCTTCTGCTGGACGGGGAGGCTCCCGAGCTGGACAGGCTCGTCAATCAGATTCCCGAGGGGTACTCCCTGTATAGGGACGGGATAAAAAGCGACGCCGGCTGGCACCTGCTGACCTCCCGGAACCGGAGGAAGAACCCGGCCTACCCCTTCTCCGACTATTTCTGGGCCTGGAAATCCACCCACGACATGATGTTCGCCATACTCGCGGATTCGGCGCCGGAGGCGGACCTGTACCACCCCGTTTCCACCGGCTACGCCGGGCTGGCCGCACTGTGCGCCAAGATCCGGAGGGGCAAACCGCTCATCCTGACCGAGCACGGCTTGTATCACAAGGAGCGGGAGATGGAGATACGCAAAACCCCGTTCGTCCGGGGCTACCAGAGGGACATGTGGATCGGCATCTACAACAACCTCAGCCGCCTGTGCTACCGCTACGCCGACCTGATCATCGCCCTGTTCGAACAGAACCGGCGCCTTCAGATCGAGCTGGGCGCGCCCGAGGCAAAGACCCGGGTCATCCCCAACGGGATCGACGTGCCCTTCTACTCCGGGGTCGAGCGGCGCAGCAGAGAGGGTTTTCACGTGGGCCTGGTCGGCAGGGTGGTTCCGATCAAGGACATCAAGACCTTCATCTCCATGGCCAAGATCGTGAGTGAAAGGATCCCCCAGGCGGTGTTCCACTGCATCGGGCCCACGGACGAGGACCCCGGATACTACGAGGACTGCAGGATCATGGTGGAGAGCCTCAAGCTCTCCGATCGCTTTCACTTCGCCGGACGCCGGGACGTGCGGGAATACTACTCCTTCCTGGACGTGCTGCTTCTGACCAGCGTGCGGGAGGCGCAGCCGCTGGTGATCCTGGAGGCCTACTGCGCCGGGGTGCCGGTGGTGGCCACGCGGGTCGGAAACGTGGCGGAGCTCCTGGACTACGACGATCGCTTCATCGCCCCGTCGAAAGACCCGGAAAAGCTGGCCGCGGGGGTTCGCTTCATCCACGAACACCCCGAGGAGATGCGTACCATCGTGCAGAAAAACCGCGACAGGGTCGTACGCTTCTACGATCGGGACAAGGTCTTCCAGACCTACGGAGAGCTGTACCGGCGCTACGTGGAAACCGGTTCGGCTGGCGGCCGGGGCGCCGATCCCCGCGACGCTGCGCCAGGCCGGGGCGCCGATCCCCGCGACGCCGCGCCAGGCCGGGGCGCCGATCCCCGGGGCGTGTAGCCGTGGCCGGAATCGGCTTCGAGCTGCAGCGGGTCCTGCGCAAGGGCGGGCTCGGCTCTTTCGTCAAGGTAGCCCTGAGCGGGATCATGATCGTGGCCGGTCCCTGGCTGCTGTCGATCATCGGCATCTTCCTGATCGGGCGATTTGCGGAGTTCACCCTCCTGGAGGGCCGCAGCCTGTTCATGGGGGTGATCATCTACAGCTACGCCTTCAGCCTGTTCATCTTCGGCGGCAGTCACTACATATTCACCCGGCTGCTTTCGGACCTGATCTGGCTGAAAAAGCACAGACAGGCCGCTTCACTCCTGCTGTTCTTTTCCCTGATCGTGATCGTGCTTGCCGCCGGCATCGCCGTGACGGCGATTATGCGGATCTCCACACCCGGCGTTTCCCGCCCCCTTCTGTTCAAGGGTTTCGCCGCGGCTTTCTTCGTGATCATCAATCTGGCCTGGCTGCTGATGATCTTCATCAGCCTGCTGAAAAAATACGTGGCGATCTTCCTCGTGTTTCTGGGCGGCATGATCTTCTCGGTCTTCTGCACGCTCCTCCTGGGACGGATCATGGCTCTGGGCGGCGCCATGCTGGGATTCGTCGCGGGACAGGCCTTCACCGTGGTCCTGCTGCTCATTCTCTGCTTCAAAGAGTACCGGCCGGGAGAGGCCGGGCAAACGTTCAAGGCCATCGGGGCCTACTTTCCCCGCTATCGCTTTCTTTTTCTCACGGGATTGTTCTACTACTGGGGCATCTGGATCGACAAGATCGTTTACTGGTTCACCGTGGGCCGGCCCGTGCCCGGCACGTTTTTCAGGCTGTTCGACGCCTACGATATTCCGGTCTATCTGGCCAACCTGACCATGATCCCGGGTCTGGTATACTTCATCGTGGTGCTGGAGACGGACTTCTACTCCGCCCTCAGGAACTTCCTGCAGTCCCTGAGCGGAGGGATCCTGGTGGAAATCGAAAATCGCAGGCAGATCGTGCAGGTGAAGCTGAGACGGGGCCTGCGCGAGCAGAGCCTGTTTCAGGCGGTGATCACCGCCGCCTTCCTGATCCTGGCGCCGTCCATGGGAAGGATCTTCAGCGGCATCGACGTGTCCCTGCTGCGCTTCACCATGCTGGCCGTCTTCTTCCAGCTGCTGTTCCTCACCGAAATGACCTTTCTGTTCTACTTCGAGCAGTACCTGCCCTCCTTCATCGCCGCCCTGGCCTATTTTTCCGTCAACCTGGCGGGGTCGCTGGCCACGGTGCTTGCCGGAACGGAGCTCTACGGTTTGAGCTACCTGGCTGCAGGATTGGTTGCGTCGCTGATCTGCGCGCTGTTCCTCTTCAGGACCGTGAACAGGGCCGACCGGCTCGTGCTGGCCCGCTACACGACCTGATGTAGTAGTGTACTGTCCCAGAAATACGCGCATATAAACGACCGATCTTCTCGAAGATCGACTACGTGGTGGCATTCACCATGAGCATGAAATTGACCGGCTTTCATTCCCGTGGTATTCTCATGGCATTAAATGTGCACCCAGTCGAGAACAATCGTTTCAGGCAGTAGATCGCCGTTCTTGCTCGTTTGCTGCGCCGCTGCGGTGCTCCTTGTCGGGGCGGCAGTCTATCTGCTGGACAGGTCTGCGCCTGTGATCTTGAGGACGCTGCAACCGCATATTCCGGCCGGCGGGACTCTTCGAGTGTTCGGTTCCCTGGGTCAAACCCTTCCCTCCTTCACACATGCGTATTCCTTCACGGTTATATTGATTGTCGTACTTGGTCTGCGGATTCGCAGCATTGTTGGCGCTTCTGTTGGCTGGCTTTTCATCGAGACCCTGTTTGAAATCGGTCAGCACCCGGCGGTCTGCCGTTGGTTTGCCGCGTCCACAGCTGGAAGGGTGGAGAGCAGCCGGTTTCTTTCTATGGTCTTGCACTACTTCTGCACGGGTGTCTTCGATCCCCTTGATGTGGCAGCATCGGTACTGGGGGCGGGGCTGGGAGCGGCAACCGTTCTCATTTTCAAACAAGGAGCTACGGTATGGAAGAGATAAAGCCCTGGTTAGTGTCCCTCTTGCGGATCGCCGCCGTGATCGCGGTGGTATGCACCGGCGTTCTCACGATTCTCGCATCCTCGAATCGACCCTCGCCCTTCGCCCTGACAATCGCCTGGACCGGCCCGGCTCAGCATGTCCAAACCGGTTCCACGGTCACCCTGGATGGACGCGGAAGCGACTTTGTGGACAGCGACCGGGTGGATGATTCCAAGCGGATGAGCTACATGTGGAAGTTCATCTCCAAACCGGCCGGCAGCGCCGCGGATGTATTCGGCTCATTTGCCATGGCTCCGAGCTTCGTGGTCGATCTGGATGGAGAGTACGTCATAGAACTTTCGACTCGATTGTCAAGCGAACCCGAGAGCACCGATACCATCCGCGTGGTCGCTTCCTCGGGAAACTCGGCTCCCGTTGCCGAGGCGGGTCCGCACCAGGAGGTCAAACCGGGCACACTCGTGCACCTGGACGGCACCGCCAGCAGCGATGCGGATGGAGACACCCTGAGCTACTCATGGAGCTTCGATGCGGACAGCCCCACGACGATTCTCTCCGACGACCAGTCCCCCACGCCGAGTTTCACCGCCGCTGAGGGGGAGTACAGGTTGAGGCTCGAGGTGAACGACGGCACGGAGACCAGCCGGGAGGATTTCGTGACGGTCCGGGCTTCCTCGGGGAACTCCCGGCCCATCGCGATCGCCGGAGCGGATCAGGAGGTTGCCTCGGGCACACCGGTCACGCTGGACGGAAGCGGAAGCTCTGACGCAGACGCGGACGAACTCACCTACTCGTGGCGCATAATTTCCTCGAGCGTCACGGGCGCCTCGATTACGAATCCCACCGATGAAAGCGCCACTCTGCACTTGGACAGCGAAGGCATCTGCCTCGTACAGCTGCGCGTATATGACGGCACGGATTGGAACCTGCGGCTCAGGGACGACACGAATCTCGACCGACTCGTGGTCCGGGCCGACGACGGGTCATCCGGGGAGGAGCCGTTCGCTCTGACCCTGCAGACCAGCCTTCCCTTCACACCCGGTGAAGAGGAGGCGATACAGATCCAGATCGACGCGGAAGGGGCGGATACCATCCGAGTGATATCCGCTTCCTCGCCCGATGCCTATACGAGCAACACGGTGCTGCAGGGAAACCTCAATATGTCTGCGGGGGATGAAGCCAACTTCTACACGGTCAATTCCGATTGGAGCATCGCCAGCAGGAGCCACGATAACCCCGTGGCGGATACGGAGTCCGCGACCTTTGTCGTGCAGAGGACCTCCGACGGAACCTACTACCGGATCGATCTCGACTTCACCGGGGCGCCGGCAACCTCCACATTGACGGTCGATGCACTCAGCGCCTGGCGGTGCGGAAGCGAACAGGGCGATTGTCCCTGAAGTGTTTCGCCGCTGCGGATCATCGGCTTTGCGCGATTGGTGCGGCTTCTGGCTGTAGGGACATTTCACTGGCAGATCGAGCCGCCTGAGCCGTCTCGCGGAGGCTCGATCGGCGTCGTGGCCTCTGCCGTCGGGCAGTCCTAGTGGCGGGCCTGCCCCATCTTCAGAAACAGGGCAGCCACTGCGCCTAAAGCGGCTGAAGAGGCGGCAGCCACGAACGCCCAGGAGTAGGAGCCTGTCAGGGCGGCGATGCGTCCGGCGGTGAACGGCCCCAGAGTCTGCCCGACGCTCAACAGCAGGGAGATGAAACCGAAGGCAGCGGCGGCCATGCG
>JAFGQJ010000389.1 GCA_016935715.1 Spirochaetales bacterium | reverse complement strand
GCTGCTATCAGCTGCCCGGGAAGAGCTTCTTGCTGGAGAAATCAGGGTCGCTGGTGAGATTCACACCCAGCTTCCTCAGCCCTGCTTCATCTCCCGGAGTGGGTATGTGGGTCAAGTGAGCCTCGCATCCCTGAAGCTCCTTGAGCTTGTCCACCGCGGCCTGGGCGGCTGGATTCGCAGTCGCGCTGATGCTCAGGGCGATCAGGGTTTCCTCCAGGTCCAGGCTGACGACCTTGCCCCCGAGGACGTCCTTCTTGAAATGACCCAGCGAATCGACGATGTTGGGGGGCAGGAGGTGGATCGAGTCGGGAATACTGGCGAGGTGCTTGACCGCGTTGAGAACCAGGCTGGAGGCGGCGTGCATCAGGGGTGAGTTCGTCCCCGTGACCCGCGATCCGTCCTTCAGCTGTATCGCGGCCCCGCAGAAGATCCCTTCACTCCCCTTGCCCTTCTCCCGGCCCTCCTCGGCTGCTGTCCTGGCCAGCGGCACGACGGTCCTGTCCTCGGGTTTGACCTTCAGATCCTCCATCAGGAGCTTGATCCGCTGTACCGTGTCCCCGTCCACCAGACCCATAGCATGCTCGCAGGAGTAGCGGAAGTACCTGCGGATGACCTCCTGGATCGCGGCCTCCCGCACCACCTGATCGTCGACGATGCCAAAACCCACCCGGTTCACGCCCATGTCCGTCGGGGATTTGTAGAAGGAGGGTTTTCCGGTGATCTTCTCCAGTATCCTGGAGAGTATCGGGAAGACGTCGATGTCCCGGTTGTAGTTCACCGCGCTCTGGTTGTAGGCCTCCAGGTGAAAGCCGTCGATGAGGTTGTAGTCGCCTATGTCGGCCGTGGCCGCTTCGTAGGCGACATTGACGGGGTGTTTGAGGGGCAGGTTCCAGATGGGAAAGGTTTCGAACTTCGCATACCCGGAGACGAAGCCGCGGCTGAAGTCGTGGTACAGCTGTGAAAGACAGGTGGCCAGTTTGCCGCTGTTGGGACCGGGACCTGTGACCACGACGATCGGGTTCTCCGTTTCGACGTACTCGTTGGCCCCGTATCCCTCCCGGCTCACCACCACGTCGACTTCCGTGGGGTAACCCTTGGTGAAGCTGTGGGTATAGACTCTGACTCCCCGCCGCTCGAGCCGGTTCTTGAAGACCTTCGCGGCCTCCTGCCTCTCGTAGCGCGTAATGACCACCGCGCGCACCTCGATGCCCCATTCTGCCAGGTCGTCCATCAGCTTGAGGGCGTCGGAATCGTAGGTGATCCCGAAGTCGGCCCTGATCTTCTTGCGCTCGATGTCCCCAGCGTAGATGCACAGCAGCACGTCCGCCCTGTCCTTCAGCTTCTGCAGCAGCCTCATCTTGACGTTCGGATCGAAACCGGGCAGAACCCGGGCAGCGTGGAAATCGTAGACGAGCTTTCCGCCGAACTCGAGGTAAAGCTTGTGCCTGATTCCTTCCACCCGGGCGAGAATCTCCCTGGTCTGCTCCTCCAGGTACTTCTCGCTGTCGAAACCGATCCTGTCGTTCATGGTGTAGACCTCTCGATGATTGATCGCTCGGGCTGCGATCCTACCCCGATACGGTGCTCTCCGCGGGGATCGGTTTGCCTTTGACCATGCTCAGGGCGCCCCTCGGGCATATGTCGACACAGGTCGAACAGGCCAGGCAGCTGTCCCGGTCGATGGTGGTCGTTCCGTCGGGATGCGTGATGGCCGGGCAATGTCCGATGTTCCAGCACAGCTCGCAGGCGTTGCACTTCTCCAGGTCCACCTGGGCATAGCCGTCGTAGACGGTGAGCTCGTTGGCGGACTTGAGATTCCGGTGCAGCAGATCCCTGAAGTCCCTAATCTTCCCGTAGCCCATCTCCTTCATGTACGCTTTTAGCCCGTCGATCACCTTGGGCAGCCAGTTGAAGCCGCGCACCATGGTCTCCGTGCAGATCCAGACGGCGTCGGCCCCCACCATGATCTGCTGCACCGCGCTGGAAAGATCCGACACTCCGCCGGATCCCAGCACGAACGGATCCATGCCCATCTTGTTCAGGAAGAAGCGCATCTCGTAGGTATCCCGCAGCGCCAGGGGCCGGATCCACGGTCCGGACAAGCAGCCCAGCGTGATGTGATCCTGCAGCCGGTAGATCGTCCCCATCGGGTCGCGGATGTCGATATCCGGTATTCCCAGGCGGTTGGCAACCCCTCCCACCGCCGCCGCTCCGGCCTTGATGCACTGGTAGGCGGCCTGGGCGATCTTCCCGCCCTCGGGGGTCAGCTTCACGATGATCGGCACCTTCACCGCCTCGACGATCCTCCCCACGACCCTGGGAAGCTCGACCAGGTCGGAGCCCAGGCTGGCTCCCGTGGCCTTCTCCGTCCGCTCTCCGGATGTGGTCAGGTTGAAGGACATGTTGGGACAGCACATGTTCAGCTCGATCGCCTGTGCGCCGGCCTCCTCGAAGCGCCTGGCCATCGTGGCCCAGCCCTCCTCGTCTTCGCCGTCATAGGTGATCGTGGGGATGAGCACCAGCTCCTTCGTGACTTTCCGCCCCTCCTCCAGAAGCTGAAGCGCCTCTCCGGGAGTCAGGCGGGACTCGGCCGAAAAGATGTGGAGCTTGTTCTTCCTCAGCCAGCGGTAGCGGGGCGGCCAGTTGATGTAGGGGAAAGGCTCGATGGCCAGTTTCAGCGACGCCCCGGCCCAGCCCCCGTCTTCAGCCTGGCGCAGGTGGTCCACACACTTGACCGTCGGTCCCGCCCCGACGATGAACGGGTTCTTGAAGGTGATCTCGCCCATCTTCACCGATATATCTATTGCATCACTCATTGCGTCCTCCTATTCGAGATAACATCGATCTTACCGAATCCGGCGCTGTTTTGTCACCGCATCTCGGCGATATTCCGGATAATATTCGGGATAGTATTCGTGCCTGAATCTCGACACCGCTCAGGCGTCCCGGCCCCGGGCGTTGCCGATCCCGGCTTCGAGCGCCGGTGCCTGCACCCGTGATTCCGACCGGCCTAGTTCACCACGTTCTGCGGCTGCCCGCGGAGAAAGGCGCCGATGTTCTCGGCGGTGGTCTTCATCAGCCGCCGCCGGGCCTCGAGGGACGCCCAGGCGATGTGGGGGGTGATGATGCAGTTCCGAGCCGCAAGCAGCGGATTGTCCGGACGGATCGGCTCGGTGGAGACCACGTCCAGGGCCGCTCCCGCGATCACGCCGCGGTCGAGCGCGTCGGCCAGATCCGCCTCGCGGACCAGGGGACCCCGGGCCGCGTTGATGAGGAAGGCATTGGCTTTCATCGATGCCAGGAGCCTGCGGTCGACCATCCCTTCATTCTCGGAGGTCAGCGCGCAGTTCAGGCTCACCACGTCCGCCCGCCGAAACGCCTCCTCCAGAGATGCGAAGGCAAACGGCGCGTAGTCGGGGGGGTCACCCGCCCGGACGTCCACGGCCAGCACGTTCATCCCGAAGGCGTGGGCCAGCTCGCCGACCCGCCTTCCGATCCTGCCGAAGCCCACGACGGCCATGGTCTTGGAGACCAGCTCGATGAGCGGAGTCTTGAAGAGGCTCCAGGTGCCGCTCCGCTGCCACTCGCCGCTTCGCACCGTCTCCCCGTGCCGCCCCACGTGATGGCAGAGCTCGAGCAGGAGCGCGAAAACGTACTGGGCGACCGAGTCAGTGCCGTACACCGGCACGTTGGAAACCGGGATATCCCGTTCCCGCGCCGCCTGGACATCCACGATGTTGTAGCCGGTGGCCAGAACGCTGATGTACCTGAGCTTCGCCAGCCGCTCGATCGTCTCCCGCGGGACCAGGGACTTGTTGGTCAGCAGGATGTCCGCCTCCCCGGCCCTGGCCGCGACCTGATCGGGGTCGCTCCAGTCGTAGACCTCCAGCTCGCCGAAGGCGGCCACCTCATCCCAGGGGTTGTCCCCCGGATTGAGCCGGTTCCCATCCAGCACCACGATCTTCATCTCTTCCACTCCCCCTCGATTGCTTGTACGTCGCCGATTTGACGCCTCTTTCCGCAATCGCCACGCACCTGCAGCCGGCGCCGGCATCAGGTGCGCAGCACTCCGCTGCCCCTACCCTATCAGCTTCGCCGCATCTGCGCTACATCCCCTGATGCGGGGGTGGGAACGCGGAAACTGCCAACATTGGTGACGTTCCTGCAGCTGCTGTATATGGCCAGCCTTCCCGGGACGTTTCCGCGGAAACGCGGTGGCCATCCCGGGCCGACGGGATGGTGAAGCTCGCCGAGTCGTTCCCGGCAGACAACCCGCCCGCATTGACCCGCTGCACATTCCTGCTGTACTTTCTCATGGAAACGATGCAAGAAGAATCACGGGGGAGGACTATGCGCAGAGAAACGGATGCCCACGGACGGACGCTCTGGCTGTTCGGCAGGCCCCTGCCGGACCTGCCTTCGGAGCATGGCGGCGCCGCAGAGGCGGACTGGCAGCAGGCGCGGGTACGGGAAATCGAGGAGGTGCTGAAACGGGTGCGGAAGCTGCCCTCAGGAGGGTGGTTCGTGGTGGCAGCCACGGACAGTCTGGGTGATCAACCCCGGTTCTTCTATATCGATGAACATGAAATCTCCGTCTGGAAGAACGGCGACAGGATCACGGCGGCGGTCAACCAATGTCCCCATATGGGCGCTCCGCTTTCAGAAGGCACGGTGCGTGACGGGGTGCTGACCTGCCCCTGGCATGGGATGCAGATAGCAGAGGGGAAGCACTGCAGGTTCCTGCAGACCCACGATGACGGTGTGCTCACCTGGGTGCGTTTTCATCCGTCAGAGGACTCCGCTCGGCCCGTGCTCCCGCCGCGGCCGCAGCAGTTCATTGCGGGGGTGATCCAGTTCCCCGTCCGCAGCGATCCCGAGGACATCATCGCCAATCGCCTGGATCCCTGGCACGGCGTGCATTTCCACCCCCACAGCTTCGCCAGGCTCAGGGTCATCGACAATGTCGACGATGTGCTCACCGTCCGCGTGGCGTTCCGGGCCTTCGGCCGGTTTGGAACGGAAGTGGACTGCACCTTCCACTGCCCGGAACCGAATACGATCGTGATGACGATCATTCGAGGCGAGGGCAAAGGCTCGGTGGTCGAAACCCATGCCACCCCAATGTGTCCGGGCCGTACCATGGTGACCGAGGCTACCCTGGCCTCCTCCGAACGTCCCGGATTCCCGCGGGCGCTCCGGTTTGCCGACAGGGTCCGCCCGCGTATCGAGAAACGCGCCGGGGCACTGTGGGCCGAGGACCGGGCCTATGCCGAGAGGCGCTACTACCTGCGCCATCCCGAGTTGCTCCCCGAGATGGCGGCTCGATCCGTGTCCGAACCCGTGGGCAAGCCCCGTCCGGTCAATACGTCCGGCCGGTGACCTGCTCGGGCCTGCGCGCCACGCGCTGAGATGTTTGCATTCCTCCGGGACCGCCTCTATACTGGAACGGTGAGGTGATCCATGAAACAAAGGGTGGTTGCCAAGCAGCCGAACTCCAGGATGTGCTACGTCTGCGGGTTGAAGAATCCCACGGGTCTGAAGGCGGCTTTCTACGAGCTGGACAATGGCGAGGTGGGGGGACGGTTTCTCCTGGGTGACGAATACCAGGGATACCCGGATCGGCTCCACGGGTGCATCGCCGTAGGTCTGTTGGACGAGGCGATCGGGCGGGCTATCCGGCCGCATTACAGCGAAGAGGTCATGGGTCAGACCGCGGAGCTCCGTCTTCGCTTCCGGGCACCGATCCCCCTGAACCAGCCGTTCACGATCAGCGCCCGAATAACCCGGGATATCCGCCGGGTGTTCGAGGGGACCGCCGAGCTCAAACTGGCCGACGGCACCGTGGCCGTGGAGGCATCCGGCAGGTACTTCAGCCTGAGCGGGGAGCGCCTGTCCAAAGAGGAACTGGAGAGACAGGAATGGAGGGTGTACCCCTCCAGCGATGATCCGCAGGAATTGGAGATTTGAGCCGAGGAGCATAGCCGGTGAGCGCAGCAATTCGACCGCAGATCAGAGTGATGGACGATCCGACCGTCAGGGAGGTCGTCGAAGAGGCGAAGCGCATCCTCCTGGAGCTCGGCTTCTATCTGGAAAACGACGAAGCCCTTTCGATCCTGCGGGCCGGGGGTGCCGGCATCGATGAAAAAAACCGGCGCGTATTCCTCCACCCGGAGATGGTCGATCAGGCGCTGGCGAGCGCACCGCGCACGATACGCCTCTACGACGCGGCGGGGCAGCCGGCCGTGGAGCTGGGAGGGGACAATGTCTGTTTCGATCCCGGTTCGGCCGCCCTCAACATCCTGGATCCCGAGAGCGGTGAAATCCGGCCCGCCCGCACGGCGGATTTCGTCGCCTTCAGCAAGGTCGTGGATCAACTGGAGCACATCAGGGCACAGAGCACGGCGGTGATCTGCAGCGACGTCCCCCCGGGAATGGCCGACCGCTACCGCCTGTACCTGGCTCTCCTGTACTGCAGAAAGCCGGTGGTCACCGGCACCTTCCTCAAGGATTCCTTCCGGATCATGAAGGAGATGCTGGTTGCCGTGCGGGGCAGCGAGGAGGCGCTGCGGGAAAAACCCCTGGCCGTGTTCGACGCCTGCCCCTCCCCTCCGCTGAAGTGGAGCGACCTGACCTGCCAGAGTCTGATCGATGCGGCCCACTCCGGCATCCCCTCCGAGCTCGTTTCCATGCCCCTGGCCGGCGCGACCGCCCCGGTGACCCTGCTCGGCGCCATCGTGCAGCACGCGGCGGAGACCCTGGCCGGTGTGGTAATCACCCAATGCGTCGAGGCGGGGGCACCCGTGATCTGGGGCGGCTCTCCGGCCGCCTTCGATCTGCGGCAGGGCACCACTCCGATGGGCTCGATCGACACCATGCTGATCGACCTGGGATACGCGGAGATCGGCAAGCATCTGGGCCTTCCCACCCACGCCTACATGGGCATGAGTGACGCCAAGCTCCTGGACGCCCAGAGCGGGATGGAGTCGGGCATGGGCGTCCTGCTGGCGGGGATCAAGGGCATCAACATGGTTTCGGGAGCCGGCATGCTGAATTTCGAATCCACCCAGAGCATCCAGAAGCTGCTCATCGACAACGAGATCTGCGGGATGACCTACCGCTTCCTGGAGGGGATCGCACGGAGGGACACGCCGATCGCCGCGGACCTGCTCGAAGCCCTGATTTCCGGGCAGCAGCTGCTCGACCACGAACACACGCTGCGGTGGTTCAGGAGCGAGCACTACCTTCCCTCCCCGCTCATCGATCGCTCGAACATCTACCAGTGGCTGCTGGGCGGAGCACGGAGCATCGGGGACAGAGCCCGGGAGAGGGCAAACGCCCTGATCGCCGCCCACCCGGGCAGTCACCTGGAAGGGGATGTTCAAAAAGAGCTCGCCCGGATCATCAACGGCAGCGCGGAAGATGGATTTTTCCTCGCCTACACTGTACAATGAGTAGTAGCGCAGGAGGCGGTTTGATGGATAAAAAGTTCTACTCCCATGTGAAGGCTTATGCTCTTTCCCACCAGATAGGGGATGACCCGCACAAGAACCTGGCCAAGATCAAGGTCATCGCAAACACGAATCCCAGCAAGTGGGACGGGAAGCTTCCGACCAGGGGCATCCGCCCGGACACGGATTTCTGTCACGTGGCGGAGGCCGCCAAGGGACGCCCGGTCGTCCCATGGTGGTGGTATGCCGCGGACAAGGAGCCGGTTCCCTCGGTGGTCCAGGATATCTACGAGGGATTGGCCTTCGATTTCGCCGTGATCTATCCCCAGAAAAACGCCTGGATCTACATCTGCGTCGAGCCGGAGGCGGATCAGTTGAAGATGCTGGCCAAGCAGGACCACCTCAAGGCCTTCATCCTCATCTCCCTGATCAACAAGAAATTCCCCAAGGCCCATAGAGAACACAAGCGCCTGCGCCTGGGAACGGTCATGGGATCCAGGGACCTGAACAAGATCCTGGCTTTCGCAGCCTTCCGGGAGGAAGACCCACGCTTCAAATCGGTTCCACGGACCATCCCCACCTTGGGCCGGGTGGTGCACCCCGCCTCCAACACGGCTAACTGGAACATCCGCCTGCCGAAAGACGGGCACGTCTACGGTTCTTTTCAGGAGATCGTGGGATAATCCTGCGGCAGTCCTCCGACTTCCTCAGTTCTTCTAGATGCCCGATTGTTGTCTGTGCCTGGGACGCTTGCGCCGGGAGCTCCGCTCTCCCCTGCCGCGGTGAGGGAAATCCGGCTCCCGCCCGATCCATGTCGGAGAAAGGCCGTTGGCGGTGATCAGGCGCCTGACCGCGCCCAGATCCCTGTGGGTGACCAGGGTCAGCGCCGTTCCCTCCCTGCCCATGCGTCCTGCCCGACCGGTACGGTGGGTGTAGGTAACGGGGCTGCGGGGAAAATCATAGTTGATCACGTGGCTCACGTGGGTGAAGTCCAGCCCCCTGCCGGCCAGATCCGTGGCGATCATGAAGCGCACCTGCTGGTTGCGCAGGCGCCGGATCACGGAGCTGCGCTTCTGCTGCTCCATTCCGCCGTGGACCATATCCACACGGGGGTGTCTGTCTTTCAGCTTCAGGTACAGTCTCTCCGCGTTCAACCGGGAGTTGCAGAAGATGATGGCCTGTTTGATCGAGCCGTCTTCCATCTTCCCGGTAAGGGTCCCCAGCCGGGCATCCTGGGCCACGAACTGGAAGTGATGGTTCAACGACTGAGGGGCCAGCTGCTGCTGGTTCAGCCGCACGCGGATCGGATCGTTCAGATACTTGCTGGCCAGCCTGTCGATGTCCGGCGGCATGGTGGCGGAGAAAAGCAAGGTCTGGCGCTCGTGGATCAGGCAGGAGAAGACGAACTCGATGTCCTCCAGGAAGCCCTCTTTGAGCATCTCATCCGCCTCGTCCAGCACGAAGGTCTGCACGTCGGACAGGGAGATCCTGCCGCTGTAGAGGAAATCGATCAGACGGCCCGGGGTGGCCACCAGGATATGGACCACGTCCTGGAGCTTGGCCTTCTGCACACCCATGTCGAATCCGCCGTAAACGGCGAAGGGCACCACCCTCATGAAATGGGCGATGCGCCCGATCTCCTCGGTATACTGGAGGGCCAGCTCCCGGGTCGGAACCAGGATCAGGGCCTGAATGGCCTTCAGATCGGGGTCGATGCGCTGAACCATGGGGATGCCGCAGGCACTGGTTTTTCCGGAACCGGTCTCCGCGGTGGCCAGAAGATCCTTGCCCTCCAGGATGTGGGGAAAGGTCAACTCCTGAATGGGCGTGAGATCCCTGTATCCCATGGACTGGAGGCCCCTGAGGATCTGGGGATCGATGTCCAGCTCGGTAAATTTCATCTTCGTTAAGACCGGTCAGGAGAGCCGGAGGCTATCCGTGCACATGGCCGTGATCCAGCTCCTCCGCGGTTGCATCGCGGACGGACTGGATGGTTATGTCGAAGCTCAGGGTCATCCCGGCAAGCGGGTGATTGCCGTCGACGAGCACTTCAGCCTCATCGATCTTCAGGACCGTGAAGACCATGGGACCGTCCGGCGTCTCCATTCGAAAACGCTGTCCCTCTTTCAGGTCGTCGACCTCGGAGAACTTGTCGCGTTCGATTGTCAGCATCAGGGAATCATCGCGGACGCCGTATCCGGTTTCCGGGGGTACGGTAATCTCGACTCTCTCTCCGGAGTTCTTGCCTTCCAGGGCGTTCTCCACGCCGGGGATCAGATTGCCGGTCCCCTGGATGTAGGACAGGGGATCTTTACCCTCCGAGCTGTCTATGACCTGCCCGCTGTCGTCTTTCAATGTATAGTCGATTTCCACGACCTTGTTCTTCTCTACCTGCATGATACCTCCTATCCCCCGTATTCCTCTATTTCCGCCCGGCCGCGCAGCTCTGCGGCCAGCTCCTCTATAGTGACCATCGCCTTTTCCCGCTGCAGGTATTGAAAAATCCGCGGCTGGACCGTCTCGTACGGAACCACCGATTCGTCCTGCCTGTCGGTAACCTGTATCAGATGAAAACCGAACTGGGTCTCCACGATCCGGCTCAGCTGCCCGATCTGCAGGGAAAAAGCGGCCTCGGCGAAGGGCTCGACCATCTGCTCCCTCTGGAAGAACCCCAGGTCCCCGCCGGCAGCGCTGCTCCCGTCGTCCGAGAACCGGCCGGCCAGCTCGGCGAAATCCTCTCCCGCCACGATCCTCTCCCTGATCTCCGCGATGCGGGATCTTGCCTCCGATTTCTCCTCCTCGCCGGCTTCCGGACTCACCCGGATGAGAATATGAGAGGCCCGCACCTGTTCGGGACTGAAGAAAAACTCGGGATTGCTTTCGTAGAATTCGATCGATTCCTGCTCCGACACGGTCGTGGAGGGGACGATGTCCCTGTCGATCATCTCCTGGATGGCAAGCTGCCTGCCGAGCTCCGTCCTCAACTCGCCGTCGCTGATCCCGATCTGCTCCAGGGCGGCGGCGTATCCTTCCTCGCCCTCGAACTGTTCCCGTAGCCGGTCCACCTGCTCCTGTATCCTCTGCTCGCTGACCTGGAAACCTCGGCGCTGGCTCTCCTGGTAGAGCAGCTCCATGTCGATCAGCGTGTCCAGAGCCTCCCGGCTGATCTGTGCTTTTCGGTTCTCATCCAGGCTCTGCCCCTGACCGAGGGCCTGCTCCTCGAAGCGCCGGACCTCCCGCTCGAGATAGGCCTTGGGGATCAACACCCCGTTGACCGATGCTACCGCAGAGATCTGCTTGGTCCCGGCGGCGAATACCGCACCCACGCAGGCCGGCAGCAGCAGCAATATGAATAACCTGGTCTTGGCAGGCACTTTATTTCGCATCCGAATCCTCCATTTTTTATCACTTCGAACTTCTTACAGCCTGGGCCGCCTTCACCGTGCAACAGTGAAGGGGAACGAAGGAAGGGTTTGCTCTTCTACACAAGGTACTGAAGCCGGCGGGGAAAAGCAACTCTTCCGCGGGTTTATGGAAAATGGTTTATGGAAAATAAGGAAGAAAACCGCTGTTTGATCTGTACAGGCGGAGGATTTCTGATTACTATATAGAAGGAAAAGGTTGGGAAACAGGGGGTTGATACTCCTGTTTGTCGGAACCACGGCACCTGCCTACGTATTCTGGCTTCGCCAAGGGCGGATTTATCCCCCTTGTACTCACGTCTGGGTTGCCGAATCAGCACTCATTCCCCTCAGCCAGTCTGCCGGGTTCGACCCGGGGTCGGAGCGTTTCGGGGTGTTGAAAATTTTGATATGGAGGAATCGTGGCCAAGATATTCATCGATGAGAACGAAGGCCTGGAAAAAGGCCTGAAGCGTTTCAAACGCATGCGCGAGCGTGAGGGCATCGTCCGAACGTTCAAAAACAAGCAGTTCTACACGAAGCCGTCGGACGAGCGCAGGGAGAAAAAGAAGAAGGCGATCCGCAGACTGAAGCGAAAACGCGCCAGGAGCTCACAGAGGCGCAACAGATACTGAGCGTTCATCCCCTCCTGTCCAGCAGCTGATCCTCCTCACTCGGTTTTCCGTACAGTAGGGGGGACTGCGGATCGTGGAGCCGGCGACGGCGCAGCGCGCTGCGGTAGTTGCTGTTGGCATAGCAGTACAGACAGTTGTGCAGGCAGGTATCGTAGGCGCCGATATCCACGCTCTCCACGCAGAGACAGGCATCCCTCTGGGAACGGTCCTTCCTGCCGGTGAACGCCCGCCCGGTGATACGGGAAATCAACTGGTCATCCACACACTTGCCCGGCTGTATTCCAGCTTCGCTCAATTCCGCGCTGGCGCAGCCGGTCAAGCGTATTCCATGCTCATCAGCGGCGGCCTCGAGGCCGCCGATCAGCTCACCCTTCTCCTGCGGGGAAACCTCGAGCAGATCGAAGGCCGCCAGGTTGCGGCGGCACTTGTTGTACACCGTGAGATAGCTCAGGATGCAGCGCCGCGTCGAGCCGGCCAGCTCCCGGGCCAGCTCCCGGAAAAGGCGAACATGCACGGCCGGCGGATAATCCGGGGTGAACAGGATAGGATCGTAGCGCCAGACAACCCGCTCCGGTCCAAGGCGCCGAGCCAGGGCGGTGAAGGTGCGCAGGATCGCCCGCTTGTCCGGCAGGTTTCGCTCCAGCTCGGGACCGTAGCCGGTCAGGGTGAAGAGGAAATAATAGGGTATTCCGAACCCATCCAGTTCCTCCAGGCGCCCGAGCAGAGGAGCCGGGTCCTTGGTCCAGAACACGATGCAGCGGGTCTTCCCCGCGGACAGCGGCACGTGATACACCAACCGGGAGTTGACCGGATTCCGAACCAGGGCATACCCCTCCCGCAGCCGCCGCAGCAGCCAGGGCGTGTAGAAAGCGGGCAGGTCGGTTCGTCTGCTGGCGCTGACAATCATCCCGCGGGCATCGCAGTCCCGGATCAGAACCCCAGCCTGGGCAGGGGCAGCTTCTCCAGCTGCGACTCCAGCTGGGATCTCACCGCGTCGGTGGCCTGTTTTTGAGTATCCGCGATGCGCCTCTCCACCTCCGCCCTCTTCTCCGCCAGCACCGCCTCGTAGGCCGCCGCTTCCGCCAGGTTCCCGCTGGAGCCCTGCACCAGCTCTCCGAAAGCCCGGGACAGGGCTTCGTTGTCCTCCAGCTCCGCCGCCATCCGGGCGTTGAGCTCATCCCTCAGCCGGCCCTGGTACTGGGCGGAGATCTCCGTGAAGCGCTCCTCCAGGGCGCGGGCCAGCTGCCTGTCGGCGCTGCTGCCGGCCTCGACCCTGGCCAGGCTCCCCGCCTCCACCGTGTAGTCGAAGGCAATGTCCACCGAGGGCATCGAGCCGAGGGTCTCATACAGGACGGTTCCCAGCCGGTTCGGTTCCGCCGCCGGCGTCAAGACCACGTCGTATAGCTCGAGCAGACCCTGCCCCGCCGCGGCCTCGCCGGCCCGGGAGCGGGACAGCTGTGTCTGGAACCGATACCCCGCGGAAAAGGCGCTCAATCCCAGGTCCCCCAGACCCTCGGAAAGCTCGAAGGTGTAGCCGGCGGCCTGCACACCGAGCCCCAGGTCCCTGTCCCGATCCGTGCGCAGGTCCAGCTCACCGTCCACCGCGAGCCTGCGCTGCCCCTCGGTCCGCTGGAAGGCGAAGGACAGCGGGCTGCCGACCAGTTCGGGATTGCTCGAGACGTTGCGAAGCGATCCCTGGACGGTCCGGGAGGTGTCCTGCACCGACGCACCGGCGTTTTCCAGGAGAAACCGGGGATACTGCGCCGGTGCAAAGGGCACGTCGATCCCTCTGTCCATGCGATTGCCTTCCCGCCGCTCGGATTTCTCCTCCTTCTTCTCCCCCTTTCGGGCAATGAGCTTGCCGGCATATCCCCAGGCGCGCCGCGCATAGCCGTAGAAGCGTCCCAGGCTCCGCTCGAGATAACCGGCCGCCAGGTCCGAGACGAGGTTCCTGAGCTCCCCGCTGGACAGGTCCGAGAGCGAGGTCAGATAGCTCAGGTCGCTGTCCACCGACTCCCGGAATGCACGGCGGGCTGCCGCCACCTCCTGCTGATCCTCCTTGATCCGGGAATCCGCATCCTGCAGATCCCGGCTGACCCGGTCCAGTGCACCCGCCGCCTGCTGGATATCCGTCACCGCCTGCTGCAGCTCGGGTATCGTGTCCAGGGAACCCACGTCGATCGACCGGACCGATTCGATGCGGCCGGCAAGCTCATCCACGTCCGCCCGGCCCTGCTCGACCGTGCCCTGCCAGCGCACCTGCAGCTCCTCCAGCCGGCCGTTCAAGGCGGCGATCTGCACGGGGCTGTCCAGCCTGTCCAGCTGTTCATCGAGCAGCGCCCGGGCATCCAGGGCGCCCAGGTCCAGGGCTGAAAGGCGCCTGATAATCCCGCCCTCGCGGGCTGACCGCTCTTCTTCCTCCTCGTCCCCTGGCAGAGCCCCGGAGGTCTGCCGGGGCGTGAGCCAGCGGATCTCCCGGCTCTCCAGGTTCGACACGACCACCCGGCCCTTGAGCAGGGCGTTGGTGTTCAGATCCATCACCGTCGGCCCCAGCTCGAAGAGATTCTGCATCGGCTGATCCCGGTCTGCAACGCTGAGATGGCCGAATGACAGCCTCCCGGCCAGGATCCGCAGATCCAGGTCCGCCACCTCCGACCGGGCCTCGAACACCGCCTCCAGGGCCCGTTCCAGCGACCTGCCCGCGATCCGGTTCTTGAAGGCGAAGTTGAACACCAGGAGCGCGGCTGCCAGGATGGTGAGCAGAGAGACCTTGCCGGTGCGAACCACTCCCCTGTTTTTCCTGATCGAGCCGGCCAGCTGCTTCAGCCTCCCGATCTGCTCCTCACTCAGCTCGGGCGGACGGCGGTACCGGCCCTCCGGCCCTTTGCCGTACAACTGGAGCACGAATGCCCGTTCCGACTCGACATGGATGCGCCCCAGGATATTCTTGTCGAAGCGGCGCTCCCCGATCTCCGTCTTGAACAACTTCGGTGCTTTCATTCTTCTGTCCCTATCTCAGGCGCAGCGCTAGGCCGCCGAGCTTGCGGACAGCACCGCCGATGGCCGCCACCAGCGGCACGCGGCCCAGCGCCCTCGCCAGTCTGCTGCCGGCGATCCTTTCCCGCAGGCTGCTGCGGTAGACGACGACCAGCCGCCGGAACAGCAGAAACACCGGCACCCAGAGCACGAGGCCGGCGACCAATCCTCCCATCACCACCGTGTTGTTGAAGCGGGTCAGGGGCAGGAGGGGCAGATTGTAGCCGGTGGTGAAAACTTCCGAAAGGAAGGGCGGGGACAGCACGAGCAGACCCAGCCGGTGAAGCAGGCCGTCGGCCAGGGGCACGATCAGCTTGAACAGGGCCAGAAACAGCAGCTCGGCCGCAAAATTGATCTTCAACAGCATCGTAACGACGAACAGGATGGGCCACATCAGGTTGCCGGCGGGAACCAGGGCGAGCAGAAAAGCGAAGGATATTCCCGCGGCGATCTCCCCGGCCCGATTGTTGGCGTTGAGGGCGACGATCAGCGCAGCGATCCATTTGACGAACATGGCGGAGTTCTCCGTTCCCCCCATTATACCCGCAACTGCATGTTGAACAAAGCGAGCCGGTCGTTTAATCTTGTATTTTGCCTCGAGCGAGCACGGATGAAGAGAGCCGACCAGTCCCTGTCCGACCAGGCGTTCTGCACTCACCTCAATCAGAGAATCGACAAGCTGATGAGCCTTGCCGTCTACGTCAGCAGGAACGCTTCCACGGAGGGATGCTTCACCCGTCCGCTGCTGGCAGACCTGCTCTCCGAATCGAGCAAGATCGAAGAGCTGCTGGACACCTACGGGGTGAAGAACAACAGGCACTGGTTTCCCCTCCGGCAGGCCGTAGCGCCGATCAAGCTCTTCTCCAGAGTGGGCTACATCCTGATCCACATCCTTCGCTTCCTGCCCGACTACCAGCTGCTTCCCATTACGGAGGATTTCCCGAAAGCTACGGGGAAGGCCCTTTCCTTTACCTGCTCCATCCTGATAGAAAGCGCCACTACCCTGATCCGCCAGGCTAAGAAGCTGGGCATCCATGTTCCCGAGTCGGCCCCACCCATGGAGGAATTCGGGGATGAGCTGCTGAACGGACACCTGGCCGGAGACCGTCGGAGGCAGGAGATCGCCTCTCCGGAAGAGACGGTGGTGTACCTGGCCACGGCGTTTCTCAATCTGGCCGAACAGAGCACCTTCCTGCACGCGGTGCAGAACCAGCAGGTCGACAACTACGCCGATTGGATCCCCGACCCGATCAGCGAGGAGCGGCTGCGCAACCTGGAGGAGATGTTCCACAATCTCCAGTCCCTCTACGACACCCATATTTCCAATTCCAACGTGGAAACCCTGGACGACCACCTCCCGGTCCTGCGGGGTCACATTACGGTGATCTATCACCTGCTGGAAACCGCAACCGCCTTCGCCCACTACTGCGAGCGGCACGTCCTGAGCTTTGCGCCCTATCCCCGGCCGGAGCTGCGCTCTCTGATCGATCCCAATAAACTGCTCGACGTGCTGATCAACTATTCCGTGGCCTTCGCCAGCCGCTATATCAGCCGGACCCGCAGCCTCTGTCACGACATGCTCAGGCGCTATGCGATCCAGGGCAGGATTACCGTCGCCGCTCCCCGCTATCGGGGGTTTCACGTGCGTCCCTCCACGCTGGTGGCGAAGATCGTCAGCCATTACGGGAGCGAGGTGCAGATGAAATTGGGCGGGGAGACCTACAACGCCGGGGTGACCCTGGACCTTTTCCGGGCCAACGAGAAGATCAACGCCGGCAAGAAGCGCTGGCTCCGGTCGGAGGTTCACAAGCTCGGACTCGACTGCGGACCTGGAGACAGCAGGGATGCCTCCGGAGAACAGAGCCCGGAGGAAACGGCCGAGTGCATGATAAACATGGCCCACAGCGCCATCCAGTCGCTGTTCGTCCAGAACAAACTGATGCTGTACGAGAGAAACCTGCCGCTCGATGAGATCAAGCCGCTGCCGGATGAATCCGTGAACGAGTACATCACCCGCGCCCTGATCCAGCTTCTCACGATGGGCAAGATCGACGTGGTCATGGACATCAACGTAACCTTCAGCGGTGACCAGCGGGTGCTGCGGGATATCAAGCTGCTCGCAGAAAGCGGCTACGGCGAAGACGATTACGGAAACAACCTGCCGCTGCCCGACAAGCTGAGCTACCTGCGGCGATAGCCCTACGGGCTCGCGCGGGTGGCCGCCCCACGGTCCTACAGGCTCGCCCGAGCCCTGACGATCCGGTAGGCCTCCTCCGGATCCTCGATCTCGAGAAGCAGGGTTTCGGTCCGGCAGTCGATCCGCTCCACGATGCGATCTGCCCCGTGCTGCACGCCGTGGCGCCGCAGCACGGCGCGGCCCGGCTCGCTGAGGATCCCGGCTTTGATGCGGCGGATCCCCAGACGGACCAGCAGAAGCGCGGCCGCCTTGCCCACGATCTTGTCCTCCACGCGCACCGAACCGGGGGCGCAGGATGAGGATCGTAAAAACTCCTCCAGCTCGAACAGCGGATAAAGCCACTTGCCGACGCTGGAGAAAACCTGCCGCCGCCCGTGGAACGCCCGCAGCGTCACCTCGGCGTTCGCAGGGATGCCGGCGCCGCGGGCGCCGCCGCTCGCTCTATTGTCTCTCGGCATGGTGCAACCCGCAGTCCTGGTACCAGATCCTGCCCCGGCGGCCGAGCAGCTCCTCCGCTTCCCTCGGACCCCAGCTGTGCCGTTCATAGAACGCCAGGGGCGGGGCGGAGGGCTGCTCCCACGAGGCCAGGATCTCGTCGATCAGGGCCCAGGAAAGCTCGATTTCATCCCCCCGGGCGAACAGGGACGCGTCGCCCTGCATGGCATCCAACAGCAGCCGCTCGTAGGCTTCGGGCAGCACGTCCTGGCCGAAATCGTCCGCGTAGTGGAAGTCCATGTTCACCGATCGGGTCCGCATGCCCGCCCCCGGCTGCTTGGTTTCGAAGCGCAGGTGAACGCCCTCGTCCGGCTGAATGCAGAGGGAGAGGATGTTCGGTGTTATGCTCCGCTCCGCCTCGGAGGGAAACACCAGGTGGGGGACGGCCTTGAACTGGATGGCGATCTCGCTGGTTTTCATCCGCAGGGACTTCCCGGAGCGCAGGTAGAAGGGCACCGCCTGCCAGCGCCAGTTGTCGATGAACAGCTGCAGCGCCGCGTAGGTGGGGGTGCGGGATTTTTCATCCACCCCGGGTTCCTCCCTGTATCCCCGGTACTGCCCGCGCACCGTTTCATCGCCTGCACGAAGCGCCCGCAGCACCTTGACCTTTTCATCCCGCAGGGCATCCGCCTCGAACAGCGAGAGCGGCTCCATTGCGGTCAGGGTCAGGAGCTGGAGCAGGTGATTCTGGAACATGTCTCTCAGGACACCGGCTTTGTCGTAGTAACCGGCCCGGTGCTCGATCCCCACGTGCTCGGCCACGGTGATCTGCACGTGGTCGATGAAGTTCCGGTTCCACAGCGGCTCGAAGATGGCGTTGGCGAAGCGCAGGGTCAGGATGTTCTGCACGGTCTCCTTGCCCAGGTAGTGGTCGATTCGGTAGATCTGGCTTTCCTCGAACACGGCGTGCACCTGCTCATTGAGCTGTCGGGCGCTGGCCAGATCGGCACCGAAGGGCTTCTCGATGACGATGCGCCGCCAGCCCTTCTCCGAACGGTTCAGTCCCGCCCGGCCCAGCCGCTCCACGATCAGGGGATACAGATTCGGCGGCGTGGCCAGGTAGAACAGGACATTGTCCAGGCTCAGCGCCTCGCCGAGCCGGACATAGGTCTGCGGATCATCGTAACCGCCTGAAAGATAGGTGATACGGTCCTCGAAGGACGGCCAGAAATTGCAGATCTGGGGTTTCAGCCGGGCATAGCTCCGCACCCCTTCGAAGGTACTGCTGCGGAACTCAGCGTCGCTCATGGTGCTGCGGGCAACGCCGATCACCCGGCTCTGTTCGGGCAGCAGCCCTTCGCAGGACAGGCTGTGGATGGCGGGGATC